>JBEKUQ010000201.1:0-5410 GCA_049514835.1 Verrucomicrobiota bacterium
TTCCAGCCATACATTTCATTGTCATACGGTTTCCTTTCGGTTCGTTGTTTTTCTTTATTCGGACAACAACGTTCTACCGGAAGGAAACCTTCCTTGCCACTTCGCCCTTAATGTTATCAAACTATAACTTGGCCTATCTTTGCGCCCCATCGCACGGACTGACCACCGGCCAGCGAGTCGAGCGCGACCCGGCTCAAACTATAGTTTGACCCCTGGACCCCTGGAGTTGCAGATTGGGAGTTTAGAACGCGAGCCTGCGCGCCCTCATCCGCCTTCGCTTCGCTACGGCGCGACAAGCCCGGCTTCGCCACCCTCTCCCGCTCCCGCGGGCGAGGGCAGGAAGGATTGCGGATTTCCGCCTTCGCATGGCCTAGGGCGGGCAAGCCGAACGAAGCAAGCATTATCCTTCGCTCTTTGAGCTTCCGCCTTGGTTAAAACTACGGCGCAAAGCGGCCTTGCGGACCGGCTCGCTCCAACGCAGGGTTAGTTCGAAATTAAAGACCATCCGGGTGTCCCGGCCTTTGAAGCTCCGCATCACCGTTCAATAGTAACCGAAACCGTTACTATGTCAACCCCGCCATCCGGCGAATGGGGGCTGCGCAGAGCGCTCTTCCACAAACTGGCAAATGGGTGTCGAGTTTTTGCGGCGGCGGCAATAACATCCGGCGCGGTGAACTGAACGCTCACAAACTTTTGCCAACTTGAAATTGCGACGCCGTTTACATTGGATGGTGGTCCTGGCCGCCCTGGGCGTGATGGCCTGGTGGGGCTGGGATTATTGGCGCGAACGCCGGTTTGACCCGGTCATTTTGGCGGCGGCCAATCGCTATCAAATTGATCCCGCGCTGGTCAAGGCGGTGGTCTGGCGCGAGAGCCGGTTTAATCCCGGTGCGCGCGGGCGGGCCGGCGAACTGGGACTGATGCAAATCCGCGAACCCGCCGCGACGGAATGGGCCAGGGCCGAGCACCTCGCCGCCTTTGAACACCGCGCCTGCCTGGACCCGGCCACCAACACCCTGGCCGGCGCCTGGTATTTGAAAAGGCTTTTGCTGCGTTATCAGGGCACGGACAATCCGGCCGCCTACGCCCTGGCCGATTATAACGCCGGCCGGAGCAACGTCCTGAAGTGGCTCAACGGGCCGGCGGCGACGCAGAGCGGGGTGTTCGTCGGGCAAATTGGTTTTCCGGGAACGCGCGATTACGTGCGGGCGATCCTGCGGCGGGCGGGGCACTACCGGCCCATGTGACCCCATTCACACCAGCTTGAGCTTGGGCAGGTCTTGCAGGTCAATCAAACCCACCGGTTCGAGGCGGGCGTTGACAACAATAAGATCGTCAATGTTGCGCTGATTGAAGATTTTAAGGGCTTCCACCGCCAGCGCATCGTCGCGAACACAGACAGGGTGGCGCGTCATCACGCTGGCCAGCGGCTTGGACAGGGCGACGCCCACGTCCTTTTCCCGGGCCATCTGGCGGCGGAAATCGCCGTCGGTGAAGACGCCGGTTAATTTGCCGCGCGGGTTGACCACGGCCACGCTGCCGGACTTGGCGGCGACCATGACCAGGAGGGCCTCCTTGACGCTCAATTGTTCGGCGGCCACGGCGTTGCGCTCGCCCGTGCGCATGATGTCGCGGATGGTCAGGAGGAGCGAGCGGCCAATGGCGCCGGAGGGATGATGTTTGGCGAAATCTTTTTCCTCAAAGCCGCGGGCTTGCAGCACGGCCATGGCCAGGGCGTCGCCCAGCACGAGCATGGCGGTGGTGCTGGAGGTGGGGGCCAGGTTGAAGGGGCAGGCCTCGCGCGGGACCTTGACGTTGAGCACCAGGTCGCTGTACTTGGCCAGCGGGGATTTGAGGGCGCCGGTGAAAGAAATGATCTTGACAGAAAAACGTTTCAGGGCGGGAATCAGGTTGAGCAGCTCCTCCGACGCGCCCGAATAACTCAGGGCCAGCACCACGTCGCCGTCATTGACCAGGCCCAGGTCGCCGTGCATGGCGTCCACGCTGTTGAGGACGACGCTGGGGGAGCCGGTACTGGTGAGGGTGGCGGCGATTTTCTGGCCGACGTTGCCGGATTTGCCGATGCCGACCACGATGATCTTGCCCCGCTGCTTGAGCGATTCGAGGAGGATTTCCACCGCCGCGGCGAAAGCCCCGTCCAGTTGCCTCCGCACGGCTTTGAGGGCCTTCATTTCGATGTCGAACACTTTGCGCGCGTGCGCCAGATGATTCATGGGCAGAGGATGCCAGCGCGCGGCGCCGTTTTCAATGGCAATACGGCGGAGGGACAATCTTGGGGCTTCCGCTCGCGAAAACGGCGGCAAGCCGCCGCCCTCCAAAAGGTGCGAACCGGCGCGAAGCTCAATCGGGAGTTTGCCGGGCGGTCAAAATGCGGCGGTCATAGACCGCCGCTACAAGAGACGGCGGGCAGGGGACTGCCCGCCCTGCCTGCAAACCCCGCTCCTCCACAAGTGTGCGAAGGAGGTGGATATTATACTTTTTGGTGGCCAATTTTAATTCCTAAATTTAGTGTTAAGACGAATGCAGGATTAAGATTAGGATTATGAGCAGGAGGGAAAACCAAAAATGGGCGTTGGAAAACGGCGCGGGGCTGGACGGCGTTTCACTCCAGTTGTTGGCGGAGGACTTTGCGCCGTTGGATGAATTGGCGCGCCAGTTGGCCTCGCGGGTGATGCGCTATGTGGTGGACGGCGCGGAGGCAAAGGTCCTCGCGGAACTGGCCGCGCTGAGAATGGCGGGACCAAAAATGCGCCTCTACGGCTCGGCCCTGCCGGCCCGCCGCAGCCGCAGCGAAAGCAGGTCCGCTTCCGTTCCGCCGGCCGAGGAACTGGGCGCCCGACGCCGTTTTTTTCAATCGGTGCAGTGCGCCGCCCCGGCCTTTTTCGTGCGGCTGGGCCGGGTTTATGAGGCGGCTTCGCGGCCGCTCCGCGTTCGCATGGCGCGCGCTTTTGGCGACCCGGACCTGGACTGGCTCCAGGTTTTGTTGATGGAAGCCACGGAGCTGACCATCCATACCTGGCCGCGCCGCTGCCGGCCTTGCGCCGTCCTGACCTCCGATCTGATCGAGGCGATGTTGGAGGGGGAAGGTCATCCGCGCGATGTGCTCGTGCGGGCGGCCTTTCTCCCGCCCAAAGCGGCGCGGACGCGCTTCGGCGCGGAATTGGAGGCGGTCTGGGAGCGCCTGCCCGGCCTGGGCGCCAGCGCCGCGCGGCATCCGGCCGCGGTGTGGGGCGCGCTCAGTCAAGCAAATTCCAAAGAGCAGCTCCGGGCCTTGGACCTGATGAACAAAAGCCAGACGCCCGCGGCGGGGTTTGCCGGGAAATTGTTTGAACTGGTCTTCAGTCCCAGCAAGCGGGTGCGCGAGCTGGCCGCGGCGCTGCTGGTGCAAGCGCCTCCAAGGCGGGGCCGTTTTTGCGCGATACTGCGGGCCGGGGCGAGAGCGCGCAACGCGCCCGCGCCGTGCGGCTTCTCTGGGAAGCGGAAGGGGAAAAGGCCCGCGCCTTCCTGGCGGCGCAGCTTATGGATGAACAGTCCAAGCCAAAGAAAAGCAACAAGGTGTGGCGCGCGCTGGAGGAGGTGCTGTCGCCGGGGCCGCCGGAATCCGGCCCGGATGAGGCCCTGGCGCCGGAATTGCCTGGGTGGTGGAAAAAGGCGCTTGGCCCGAAGGCCGGCCGGGCCGCCCGTCTCGGAGAGGCCAACGCCGTGGCTCCGCTCCTCGCCGCGCTGAAAAAGGAAAAGGACGAGGCGACCCGGAGCGCCATGATGACATCCCTGGCGCGGCTGGGCGTTCCGCCCGGACAATTCCTTGACCGCGCCGGCCTGCTGGCGGAATCGGCCCGGGTTCCGGCGCGGAGAATCCGGGAGGTTCTGAACTGGTTTCCTTTCCATCGTCTGCCGCCGGTGCATTGGGCGGACAATGGCCGGCTGGTCGAACCGGAGATTGTCCGCGGCTGGCTGGCGCAAAGCTGCCAACGCGAAAGCCCCGAACCCGGCCCGCTGCTGCGCCAGTATGCGGCGAATCTGGAGGCGGCCGGGCGCGAGGCCCTGGGCCAGTTTGTGCTGGAGGCGTGGATCAGCGAAGCGTCCAAACCGGACGAGGGAGAGGAGAAAGTGGCGGCGGGCAGGGGACTGGCCTCCCTGCCTTTGCCACTTCATCCAGCCGGGAATGAGGCGAAAGGTGCGCAAGAGTTCTCACGGTCCTGCGCCAGTTCCGCCATCGCCAGCAAGGGGGTTCTCGCGCTGGCCGGCGCTTGTGCGGCGGCGGGGGCGGTCCCGCTGGTTCGGCGCTACCTGGATGAATGGTACGGACGCAAGGCCGCACAAGGCCGCACCTTGCTGCAAATGCTCGCCTGGGTGGAGCACCCGGACGCGGCGCAGCTTCTTCTGGCCGTCGCCGGCGGTTTTCGCACCCGCAGCATCCAGGAGGAAGCCGCCCGGCAGGCGGAACGGCTGGCCGGGCGCAAGCATTGCACGATTGGCGAGTGGGGGGAAATGCGGCGGTCATAGACCGCCGCTACAACTGGGAGGGGATTATTTGCCGATGCAGAATTGGCTGAAGATGGAATCGAGCAGGTCTTCGGTGGTGGTTTTGCCCACGATTTCTCCCACGGCGTTGGCGGCGATGCGCAATTCCAGCGCGGCCAATTCGAGGGTCAGGCCGGCGGTGAGGGCGGCCACGGTGCGTTCGGTGGCCTCGCGCGCGCGCCGCAGGGCGTCCTGATGACGGGCATTGATCATGACCTGCAGCATTTCGGCGCGAATTTCGCCGGCCCAAACCCGCTCTTTGATGGCGGTTTTTAATTCTTCGATGCCCTTTCCCGAAAGGCAGCAGACCGCAACGGCTTGCTGCGCGGCGGGCAATTTGAGAACCTGGGGCAAATTAATCTTGTTCCGCACCAGGATGCGCGGTTTGCCGGGAAATTCGGCAAGGTGCGCTTCGTCGGCGGCGGTGAAGGGTTCGGAGGAGTCGAAGACATGCAAAATCAGTTCGGCTTCCGCCAGGCTCTGCCGGCTGCGGCGGATGCCTTCCTTTTCGATTTCGTTGGCGGTCTCGCCCAGGCCGGCGGTGTCAATAAATAAAACGGGCAGGCCCCGGATGTTGGCCGTCTCCTCGATGGTGTCGCGGGTGGTGCCGGGGAGCGGGGAAACGATGGCGCGGTCGCGCCCGAGCAACTGGTTGAGCAGGCTGGACTTGCCGGCGTTGGGCCGGCCGATGATGGCGGCGCGCAGGCCGCGGCGGAGAATCTGGCCCTCATGGGCGGTGCGCAGCAATTGGTCCATGAAGCCCAGGGCGGCGCGCAAGCGGGCGAGGAGTTGTTCGCGCGTGTCGGGGGCGATGTCTTCGTCCGGGAAATCAATGTGCGCCTCGAGGTGGGCGAGAATTTTCATC
>JBEKUQ010000202.1:0-5408 GCA_049514835.1 Verrucomicrobiota bacterium
GCCAACGACTGCGGGCGGATGGCGGCCGCCGGGGTTTCCAGCTCGCCGCGCAATTATGCCGATAGCCGATTTCGAGAAAACGGTTCTCCGCCTGCTCGCCGCCAACCGGAATCCGGAAAGTTATGTGGCGGGCGCCACCGTGTTGTTGCGCCATGATACCTCCCACCGCTGGTCACAGGACATTGACCTGTTTGATGATACCGCTGACAGTCTGAAAGCGGCCGCCGACGCGGATGCCTCAGTCTTGGAAAAGCGCGGTTATCTCGTCGCTTGGGACAATGTTCAGCCCACCTTTCGACGGGCCCTGGTGGCGCGAGATGGCCGAACGACAAAACTGGAATGGGTCTTCGACTCCGCCTTCCGGTTCTTCCCCGTCCAACCGGATGCCGAGGTGGGTTATGTCCTCAATTTCTGGGACGCGGCGACCAACAAAGTCCTGGCCCTGGCCGGACGCGGTGAATTGCGCGACTATCTCGATGTGCTCCAGTTGCACCGGCAGCATTTAAGTCTGGGCGCCCTCGCCTGGGCGGCTTGCGGAAAAGACATCGGCTACACTCCGCAATTCCTCATCGAAGAAGCACAACGGCTGGCCCACTATCCCGCCCCGTTGCTGGCCAAGCTGCAATTACGCGAGCCGGTGGATTTGGTCGAGTGCAAAAAACAATGGCTGGCGTCCGTGCGCGCCGCCCGCGCCCTGTTCGATCAACTCCCCGCCGCGGAGGTCGGCTGTCTCTATCTTGATCTCGCCGGAAAACCCGTGACCCCCGATCCGGCTTCGGCCGAATTCTCCGCCTTGCGCCGCCATTTTGGCAGCGTCCGCGGCGCCTGGCCCGTCATCCGCGAATAGAATGGGCGCGCATCGTTCTTTTCATTGTTTTCAGATTCAAGGAAAACAGCGGTAAATCTCCCGGCGATGCAGGCACCGCACGAACGTGACCTCACCTTGCTCGAAAACAAAACCGACGCGATAATCCCCGATTCGAATGCGGAAATACTTCCCCTGCGCCTCAAGACTCTTCAGGTTGGGAATCTCCTGGAGAGTTCGGGCAGCCTCAACTTGTTCGATCATTTTCCGGACCCGTCGCAAGATCCCGGGCTAGGTGAGAGCCGACAAATCCTTCTCGAAGGATTCGCGAAAGGCCGTGTTCACGCGGTGGGTTGCAGCCGCCGGATGACTTTCTTGCGACTGCTCATCGGAGTTTCTTCACCAAGTTGGATGGCTCGAAGGATGGCCATGTCCTCCAGACTCTCGCGCAGGGCCTCGCGCAGCAGATCCGGGCGCTCTGTCAAAACTTCGGCCACGGCTGTTTTAAGGAGTCCTTTCAAGCGGCGTTCTTCGACGGCGGTCATGACGGCAATCTACGGAAAGAAAGCGCGCCAATCAACCGTGGATTTCACTTGTTGCTCCATCTGTCCTTGGCCTTGGCGGCGGCTTCGCTATACGGAAAATCCTTGAGCAATCGGCCCAGGGCCTTTTGCGCTTCCTCCTTCTTGCCCAACGCCAGGCCGGTCTCGACCATCGTGAAAAGAACTTCCGACTGGCGCGGGTCGCCGCCGGCCACCGCCAGCAGCGTGTGGCCTTCGGTGAAGGCGCGCTGGAATTCCTTGCGTCCCATCGCCAGCTTCAGCGCCAGCAATCCGGTGTCCAGCGACATTCGCTCCAGCGGCATGTCAAATTCCAGCCGGTCCACCGCCTCCTGCGCGTCGTCCCAGTGGCCGTGTTCGAGCAAAATGGCCGCGCTCTCCAGGCGCGCCGCCCGCGCCGCGTTGAACAGTCCCCCCGCCGGCTTCTCGCCGGCGGCCGCATAATGTTTGCGCGCCTCCTCAAGCTGGCCGCGCGCCAGCGACAAATCCCCCTGGAGCAACCGCCAGCGCCGCCGGTCGTCCGTATTGGACAGGCTGCCGGGAATGCCGCCCAGCACCTTCCCGGCCTCCTCCAATTCGCCGTCGCAGTGAACGAGCAGCCCGGCCCATTGCAGCCTGGCCGGCTCGGCGATGGCCGCCGCGACCCGTTGCGGCGCCAGCGCGAGTTGAAACGCCTTTTCCGCCAGCGCGTCCCCCGCGTCGCCCTGGTGTTCAAAGACCAGTCCCGTCTTGTAGAAAACCGGGCCATAAGCCGGGCTGTTGAATTCATTCTGCCGTTTCATCAAGGATTCGCCGCTGCGCATGAGCAATTCCGCGTCGTCCGCGTGGTCCGCCAACTCCCACACCGCTGTCAAGTCGCGCGCCGGCAGCGGCCCCAGGTCGCGGTGCAGCAAATCGCTCTTGGCCTGGTTAAACACATCGTCGCGCCACCAATCGCGCTGCTGCCATTCCGGGGCGATCCTCACCCGGACCGAATTGGTCGCCATCACCGCGCCATTTTGCCAGGCCTCAACCGTCACCTGGCGCAGGCCCGGTTCCGCGAAAAAATGCCGTGGATTGACGCCGCTCTCCTCGCTGCCATCATCGAAACGCCAGTGATACGTGCGCCGCGGCGCGCTGTCCACCACGCGAAATTGCGTCCGCACGAACATCGTTTCCCCCAGCGCGCACTGGTCCGCCGCGCGCCACTCGAAGTAAAGCCGGCCCGCGCCGGGCGGCCCGTACTCGCAGCCGTTGACCCGAAAACGCGCCACCGGCCCGAAGGCCGATGCCGGCATCAGTTCGACATGCGCTTGACCGGGCGGTTGCCAGGCCGCGACCGCGGCCGAGCCGCCGCCGAGCTGGATTTGCAGGTAGCTCAACCGATGCTGGCCCGCGGAGAGCGTCAGCGTTCCGCTGTGTTCGCCATGCCGGCCTTCCTCCGCCCCATGCGTGCCGTACCAGGTCGCCACCGTGTGGTTGTCCACCTCCAGATAGGACGCATCGTCCGAAGCCGTGGCAAACGTGTATTGGGCCGCGCTTGGCGCCGTGAACCACCCCGTAAAACTCGCAATGTAATACGTGCTCGGCCCGAATGGATTGGCCCCCAGGAATACGTTCGGCACAAAGTCCCGCCCCGCCGGCGCGCCGGCCGCGTTCAGCAGGCGCACCACTTGCGCCGCGTTGTTGATGGGCAGATCGGTGTGGCAGGCCCGCGTTTCCAACAGCACGCCCGCTTCCGGTTTCCAATTGCCCGCCGCCAGGGGCAGTTCGTTGTCAAAACAGACATAGTAGCTCATATCGCCGCTGGAGGTGTCGAAACAAACCCGCGTCAGCTCGCCCGGGGCGGCCCAGATGCTTTGGAACGCCACCGCCTTGCCGTCGTTGTTAAAAACCCCGAACCGGCCAGGCGCGTTCCAGCAGGGCGCAATCTCCACCACGCCCACTTTCGCCGGCCAGTCCCCCTGCCCGACTTTCCCGATCCGCAGACGCACCGGCGCCGTCGTCACGGGGTTGTTCTGCGCGGCGGCGGGTTCTGGCGCCAAAAAGCCGCCCAGCGCCGCCAATAGCGCCGCCGCCGGCCGCGCCCGGAATTTCCATCCTGCCGAAGCCAGCCTAATCATAGGCACCACGCGCTTTTTCCAACGCCAGACCCCGCGCCTCAATTTGCGCCAGCGCCGCGCTTTGCCGGAGAAACGCGCGCCGGCTGCAATCAAACCGGGGGGAATGACCTTCACGCATGGCTGAATTTAACCATAATTCCGCCGAGAATCAATATCAGAGGCCTTGCCAAAGTCCAAATGAGTCAACGCGCCACTCGAAAAAGAAGCCATGCTCGACTTAATACGAGTGTTTTCACAACTCCCTCGACTTAAAATTTATTCCAAGGGCATTGAAAGCCGCAATGCCCTTGGAATAAATTTGGAAAAACCAAAAATGTCAAGGAAATTAAGTGCCGAAATCAAGGGCGGTCTTGGCAGCCTCGACCAAACCGGGAGGCGCCCAGATTTGGCTGGTTCACCGCCTCCTGTTTGGATAAGCTTTTCCCTACTGAAGATTTAACCAGGAGTTCACTCCCGATTATGAGCAGCGCCGCCGGCCCACCGACCGCCATCCCCTCCGATGGCCAGCCCGATCCGCTGGCCTGGTTCGCCGGCATGATTGATCATTGTTATGATTTCGCCCAAGCCGCCACGGCCCGGGGCCGGCCCATCGTCGGCATCATGTGCGAATTCACTCCGCGCGAAATCATCCTCGCCGCCGGCGGCGTGCCCGTCTGCCTTTGCGGCGGTTCGGCCGCCACCATCCCGCCCGCCGAGCAGGTTCTCCCCCCCAATCTGTGTCCCCTCATCAAATCCACCTTCGGCTATCACCTCGCCGGCAATAATCCCTTTCTCAATTGGGCCCAACTGGTGGTCGCCGAGACTGCCTGCGACGGCAAAAAGAAAATGTTCGAACTCATGGGCGCCACCAAACCCATGTATGTCCTCGAACTGCCGCAAAAGGCCGACGACGCCGACGCCCTCGAACATTGGACCGCCGAAGTGCGCAAGTTCAAGCTCTTCCTCGAGCAGCGCTTTCACACCCGCCTCACCGACGATAAACTCCGCCACGCCGCCCGCCTCATGAACCGCGAGCGCGCCTTGCGCCGCCAACTCGCCGCCCTCCTGGCGCGCGACCCGCCCCCGCTCACCGGCCGCCAATTGCTCCAGTTGAAGAGCATCATTTCCGGCATCGAAGCCGACCTCCAACAATATGAGCGCGCCCTCCAGATGTTCGGCGGCCGCTCCCCTCCTCCAGCGCCCGGCCCCGCGAAAATCCGCGTTCTCTTGACTGGCGTGCCCATGGTCCACGGCGCCGAGCGCGTCCTGGAACTGATCGAAGACGCCGGCGCCTGCGTCGTCGCCATGGAAAACTGCACCGGCCTCAAACCAATACTTGACGATGTGGACGCGGACCAGCCGGACATCCTGGCCGCCATCGCGCGCAAATACTACCACCTGCCCTGTTCGGTCATGACCCCCAACGCCCGCCGCTTCGACACCCTCCGCTCCCTCGCCGCGCAATTCCGTCCCCACTGCGTCATCGAACTCATCTGGCAGGCCTGCCTCACCTACGATGTCGAATCCTTCCAGGTTCGCAAACTCGCCGAGGAGCAACTTCACCTTCCCTACCTCAAAATCACCACCGACTATTCGCCGTCCGACTCCGCGCGAATTTCCGCGCGCGTCCAGGCCCTCTTTGAAACGATTCGCGCCCGGCTCTCATAAATAACCAAATGGACGTCTTCCTCACCAGCCCGTGGATTCCTCCCGAATGGGTCCGGGCGCATGGCCTCCAGCCGCGCGGCCTCTGGTCGGCCGAAGATTTCCCGCCCGCCCCGGGGCCGCTTCCCGCCGGCGTCTGCGCCTTTGCCGAAGCCGCCGTCCGCTTTGCCCAGGCCCGGACCGATGGCGCCGTCGTCTTCTCCTCCGCCTGCGACCAGCTCCGCCGCGGCTTTGACGCCGCCATTCTCCATGGGCTGCCCCGCGCCTTTCTCTTCAACCTGCCGGCCACGTGGCAGA
>JBEKUQ010000203.1:0-5406 GCA_049514835.1 Verrucomicrobiota bacterium
AAGGCAAAACCGGAATGAGGTTGGAGCTTCGGATTGGTGTGGTGTGTTTCGTTAGCCGCTGGCGGTTTTGCCTTCCCCCCGGAGGCGCGTAGGATTTGGTTGAAGAGGGTTTTGGAGGTTGCTCGAAAAGGAGTCAGTTAATGAGGTTGTGAGGTTTTCGTTTTTTCCGCTTGCCTTCATCGGCACCGGCGGATTGGCTGGGCATTGAAGCGATCGTTTTTGCCAGAACGACGGCTCCAAGCTATGTCTAATATGGCGCGGCAGGCAGATTCTCTTCAAGAATAGTGACCAGTGGTTAGTGGTTAGTGGTCAGTGCGCGCACCGCTGCGGTTTTGTTCCTCGTTGCCTTCGTTTGCTTTTGTGGAAATTGTCTCCGGAGGTCGGCTCTGATCAAGAGTTTTTCAATCCGTGAAATCAGTGAAATCCGTGGTCTAATTCCTTTGGTTGCGCGTGGCCGCCCTGTGTTCTTTGTGGTTAAAGCGCGAACTGTTGCGGTTTACGGGGAGGCTCTCGAAGTTTCACTATTCAAAATTCAAAATTCTAAATTCCTCAGTGTACCCCGTTGCGCTTTACCGGGCTGGTTTCAAAGTTTTAGCATTTAGCCTTTAGCCTTTATACTTTGCGCTTTACGGGGATGCTTTCAAAGTTTCACTATTCAAAATTCAAAATTCTAAATTCCTCAGCGCACCCCGTTGCGGTTCACGGGGAAGGTTTCATGGGGAGAGTGGTTAGTGGTTGGTGGTTAGTGGTGAGGCGCGAACGGGGGAAGCTTGAGCATCTATTGGATGGCCTGTCGAAGGCGCAGGCCTGTGAGCAGCAGCCATGCTAGAATGACCAAACCCATTCCCCGTTGAACCAGGCCCCTCAAATAGAAGGGGACAAGGATAAGTACCGCGAAAGACGCCAAAATCAAGAATCCAAGGAATAGTGTCGTGTGTGCAAATGACCGCCATTTCTCGTCGCGTTTATAGGCGCTTGGCAGTGTCAAGGATACTGCAATGAGTGATGCATATAACACACAGGAGGCAAGAATGTGTGTGATGCCTGCCCCTGTAAAAGTCGGGCGGCCGCCATCAGGCGGCATTAAGTCCACGGGAAAGACAGCGCACACACAACAACAGATAACCATCACACCTAATAGAACGCACGATGCCGTGAGAAAACCGGAAGGATGGACGCTGAGCCGAAGTCCGACCAGGAGCATGAGAAATGTCGCCGCCACCACGTAGGTTGCAGCCGTTCCAAGGAAACCGTATGGCCCGACCAGGTATTCACTGAGGAAACTACGCAAGGGGTTGGCGTCGGGTCGCAAGAGATGCAGCGTCACCATCATGATAAGGGCAAATAACATCCCCGCGACTACACAGGAACCAAAGAAACGTGATGAACAGTGTTTTTGCATTTCTTTCTGACATCCGCTTCGGGAAAAATCGGAAATAGACTTTTCCCAAGCCTCAAACAATTTCCACCGGGCATTTCGGGGCCGCGTCGAGGAAGGCCTGGCCGTATTTTTTCGTCAGGACGCGGTTGTCCAGCACGGCGATGACGCCGGTGTCGTTCTTGGTGCGGATCAATCGGCCCACCCCCTGGCGGAATCTGAGGATCGCTTCGGGCAGGGAGAATTCCAGGAAGGAATTGCCCCCGCGCGCTTCGATCGCTTCGATGCGCGCTTCCACCAGCGGATGGTCCGGCACGGCAAAGGGCAGTCGCGTGATGATGACGTTGGACAACGCTTCCCCCGGCACATCCACTCCCTGCCAAAAGCTGTCCGCCCCAAACAGCACGGAATCAATGTTGTTTTTGAATTTTTCCAGCATGAGCGACCGCGGCGTGCCGGTGCCCTGGACAAAGCATTCCAGGCCGAGGCTGTCAAAAAAGGGCGCCATGTGCTGGCCGACTTCCAGCATCAGTTTGAAATTGGTGAACAGGACGAACGCTTTGCCGTGGGTCATGCGGATGAAATGCTCGATCCAATGGATCAGGCTGGGCTGATACTCCGTGGCGCGCGGGTCGGGCATTTTGGCGGCGACGAATATCTTCATCTGCCGCTGGTAATCAAAGGGCGAGCCGGCCTGCAACAGGTTGGCTTTCTCCGCCCCAACCTGGCCGGAAAAATAGGCCAGCGGCGAAGCGGACGCGGCCGGCGGCTGGCGGCTGGCGGCCGGGGCCTTCGCGGGCGCAGCGGAGCCGGGTTTGGAAATGGACGCGGGATTATTATTTTGACGCGTGGCCAGGGTGGCGCTCGTCATGATGATGGAGGTGTCCGCGCCGAAAAGCCGCTGGCGAAGGAATTGGGCCACATTGATCGGGGCGGCATTGAGCGTGAGATTGCGCTGGACCTTGCCTGCCCGTTCCACCCAATAGACGTGCTCCTCGGCCCCCTGGCTCAGGAACTGGACGAGTTGATCGCGCAATTCGCCGATGCGCCGGTTGGCCTCCGTCAATTCCTGGGCCGTGTCCTGGTCGTGGGCCAGTTTGACGAGGTCGGCGATTTCCTGGCGCAAATTTTGGAGAGCGGGGCTGAGATCGTCCGGGACGAGGTCCGGCTGGCGAATCCGCAGTTCGCTCCAGCCGCGCGCCGGCCCGCCCTCCCGGTTGCGCAGCACGAAGAGCCGGTCGCATTCCCGTTCCACCGCGGCGAAGAATCTTTTGCCTTCGCGCAAGCCGGCCTCCACCAGGCCGGCGGCGCGCCCCTTGCGCAGGAGGGTCAAAAGCCCTTTGCCGGTGCCGGGATTCCACAGGCGCTGCAGGTGATAACGCAGTTGGGCGCTGGAGACGCTCAAGCCGATGTGCCGCGAGGCCACCCGTTCCACGGTGTGGGCTTCGTCAAAGATGACAAAATCGTTCTTGAAAAGCAGGCCGCCCCCCGCCTCCTCCGGCGCCAGGCCCAACTGCATGAAAAACAACGTGTGGTTCAGGACCAGGACGTCCGCGGCCAGAATGCGGCTGCGGGCGCGTTGAAAGAAACAGGCGTTCCCCCCGCCCTTCACAAAGTCGGATTGGAAGCCGCACATTTTCGGCGAGCAAAGCCCGCGCTCGGAGCAGACCTGCTGCCAGACCTTGGCGTCCGGCTCCAGGTCAAAATCCGAGATGCTGCCGTCGCCGGTTTTCTTCGACCACTCGTGAATGCGCTCGAGCTCCCTTTCCTCCGAGTTGCCAAACAGTTTCCCGGCCTGCTGCATCGTCCGGGCCAGGCGGCGGGTGCAAAGGGAATTCTGGCGTCCTTTCAGCATGGCGAAGTCGAATTTGACCGGCATGATCCGGGCCAGCATGGGGAAGTCCTTTTCCATGAGCTGCTCCTGGAGGTTGATGGTGTTGGTGGAGACGACGGCTTTCTTGCGGGCGGCGACGGCGAACAAAATGGAGGGGATCAAATAGGCGAGGCTTTTGCCGACGCCGGTACCGGCCTCGACAACCAGATGTTCACTGCGCTGTAGCGCGTTCGCCACGGCCACGGCCATTTCTTGTTGCTGGGGGCGGTATTCGAAGTTCCTGGCCTTGGAAAGAAGGCCGCCCGGCGCGAAGATTTGGGAGACTTGGGCCGCCAGATCGTGGCCATTGTGGCGCGACGGACTGTCCGAAACACTGCTCATGAGGGCGGGCTCACAATCCGCGCACGCGCTTGGTCACCAGTTCCTGCGGGGCGCGATTTTTTACGATCATGTTGGCCGGCAGGAAGCCGCGCCAGACCAGGCTGGGATAAATGACGGCGCCGCGTCCGATGATGCTGCCCGGGCTGAGGACGGAGTTGCAGCCGATTTCGCAGAGATCGCCGAGCAGGGCGCCGAATTTGCGCAGGCCGGTATCGAAGGGCGCGCCGTCCAGATCCACCGTGATGTTTTCGGGGAGCAATTTGAAATTGGAAAGGACGACGCCCGCGCCGAGATGGGCCTTGTGGCCGAGGATGGAGTCGCCCACGTAATTGAAATGCGGGGCCTGGGCGTGGTTGAAAAAGAGCGAGTTCTTCACCTCGGTGGAATTGCCGACCACGCAGTCGTCGCCGATGATGACGTGTTCGCGGAGATAGGCATTGTGGCGGATCTGGCAATTCTTTCCAATGATGGCCGGCCCTTTGATCATGACGCCGTCCTCGACCACCGTGCCCGGGCCGATGAAAACTTTTTCGCCGATGAAGGCGCGGCCTTGGCAGCGGTTGTGCAGGGCGGGGCGGAGGCGCGACTCCAGGAACGCGGCAATTTTGGGCAGGGCTTCCCAGGCATATTTGCAGCCGGAAAAAATTTCGGCGTGCTCGGTCTGGCTCAAATCAAACAAATCGCAGGCGTTGAACATGCGATAACCAAGGTACGCGAAAGCGGAAGCACCGCAACGCTAAAGACGGGGAGAGGAGGGTTGCGGGCGCATCTTGGTTTTTGGCAGGGTCGGCGCGCTGCGCCGACTTGGACGCCGCAGCGCGGCGTCCCTACCTCGGAATTGTCTAAAAACTGAGGTGCGCCCGAGGGTTGCTTAATCCTTCTTCGCCGCGACACCCCTGGCGTTGCGCAACTCGGTTGGGGTCGGCATTTCGCCGGCGTCCACAGCGATGGATTCGATCTGGCTGTGGAGCTTCTCGATTTGCTCTTTAATCGAGATAATGTGTTTGAGCTGGCTGGTCGTTAAATCATGGAGAATTGTCATGGGAATCAACCGGAGACCGCAGAGGAGGCAACGCGGCAAGGGGAAAGGATAAAGGATAAAGGCTAAATGATAAATGAAGAAATGTGAATTTGAGGAGGCTTGCCGGGTTTGGCGGCAGCCTGTCCGCCCGTCTTGTCCGCCGTAGGCCCGGCGAAGGAGGAAGCTTTAGCGGAGGAGGATAGTCTTTCAAGGGGAAGCAAACGGCTCCGTCTCGGCGAAGCAGGGTGCGGAATGGACAAAGCTACGGTACGACCCCTTTTCCGGAGATAGGGCAAAGTGTTTTGAATAGGAGGCCACAGAGGCAACGGAGAAGGAAGGGGTCTTGGGGATGGTGACATTTGAATGGGGAATGGTGAATCGTGAAAGGCGGTGTCAGAAAAATGGAGTCAAAAAAATGGGATTGGGCCGCTGCGCTCTGGGCTGGGTTGGAACGGGGTGCAGTCGGCGATGCGAAACCCGGTTGGGGCAAAGCTATAGTTTGACGGCTTTGAGGACCCGGCTGCTGTATCGGCAGGGGAAGAAACCTTAGAATATGACAAAGACGAACTGACCACTTCACGTTTATAAGCACTTGAGGCGCAAGTGGATGTGCTTGCTTTTGTGCAAATACATGGTTTGACCCCTTCGACGACCGCAAGAAGGCGCAGGTCAACGGGATCGTGGCGACCAAGGCGCTGGCCTGCAAGCTGGCCAAGGCGGCCTGGCACATGATGAGCCACCACACGCCCTACGACGGCGGGCGGATGTTCCCAGAAGTCAAGAAGAACAAAT
>JBEKUQ010000204.1:0-5402 GCA_049514835.1 Verrucomicrobiota bacterium
AGGTTGTGGGCAAATGCAGTCGCGGGGTTTTCGAGAGGGGATGAAGAAATGGGCGTTGATATTCGGGGAGCGGCATGGGATTTTTGAGGAGAATGAGTTTATCAATGTCTGGCGAGGATGGGAAGAGGCTTTCGGTTTTGACGTTTGAGCCGATTTTCAAGGAAAGAATCTGGGGCGGACGGGGTCTGGAGGAGTTTTATGGGAAGCGGCTCCCGGCGGATGTGCGCGTCGGGGAATCGTGGGAGATCAGCGACCGGCCCGGGGACGAAAGCCGGGTGGCGGCCGGGCGGTGGAAGGGAAGGAGCTTGCATGAGATCATGGCGGAGCGGCCGGCGGAGTTGCTGGGGCCGCTGCCGGAGACGCCGAAACGGTTTCCGCTGCTGATCAAAATTATTGACGCGCGGGAGAGGCTTTCGTTGCAGGTGCATCCTCCGGCGGCGCAAGCGGCGAGGCTCGGCGGGGAGCCGAAGACGGAGATGTGGTATGTCGTGCAGGCGGGAGCGGGGGCGGAGCTGTTCGCGGGGTTGAAGCGCGGGGTGACGCGCGCGGAGTTTGAAAGGCAACTGGCCAACGGCGCGGTGGCGGACTGTTTTCACCGGATTCCGGTGAAGGCGGGCGACGCGCTTTTTTTGCCGAGCGGACGGGTCCACGCGATTGGCGGGGAGACGGTGATTTTTGAGATTCAGCAGAACTCGGACACGACTTACCGTGTTTTTGACTGGAACCGGCGGGATGGGTCGGGGCGGCCGCGGGCGCTGCACGTGGCCGAGTCGCTGGCGAGCATTGATTTTGCGGATTTTGAGCCGCCGCTCTTGCCGGGGGCGGCTTTCCCCGGCCATCCCGGAACGATGCGTCCGCTGGTGCAGGACAAGCTTTTTCGGGTGACGCTGCGGCGACTGAAGGCGGGCGAGGCGCTGGCGCTGGGCGGCGGGCGGATGAACATACTGGGGGTGGCGGAGGGCGCGCTGCGGGTGCAGGACCGGGGCGAAACGACCGCGCTGGCGGCGGGCGGGTTTTGTCTGGTGCCGGCGTGTTGCGGGGAGGCGGCGGCGCGGGCGGAAGGGGACGTTGCGTTCTTGCAAGTTCAGTTGGGTTGAACCATGTTGAGATGGATCGGGCGGAAGACATGAAATCGTTTTTAAAGCGCTGGATCATCACGACGCTGGCGGTGCTGGTTGCCATCCACATCGTGCCGGGCATTTCTTATGACACTGCGATGGGCCTGCTGGTGGCGACGCTGCTGCTGGGCCTGCTCAACGCCGTGGTGCGGCCGGTGCTGATCTTTCTGATGCTGCCGCTGGTAATATTGACACTGGGCTTGTTTATCATCCCGATCAACGCCCTGCTGCTGTGGTGGGTGGGCCACCTGAAAGATTTTCACGTGGCGGGCTTTTGGAGCGCGTTGTGGGGATCGGTGATCATCAGCGTGGTGACGATCGTGCTGAACAGCCTGGCCGGGAGCAGCAAGTCGGAGGTCAGGTTCCACCGCGTCCGGCCGCCGCCGCCACCCGCGGACGACGGCGGGGGACCGGTGATTGATGTTTAGGGAGGCACCTTTCACTCTTTTGGGTTCCCCTCCTAATCTTAATCCCCCTCCTGTGTTTGAAGATTAAGAGCAAGATTAGGATTAAGATTAAGAAATCGGAAAAGTCCGCGCAAAAATATGATAGGCGCCTTTTTGCGGGCGTTTTGCGTCTTGACCTGGGGCGGGCGGCACTCTAAGCACTGACCATGAAGATTTGCCTGTTTGGCATCGCCGGCATCCCGACCGGCAACCATAACGTCAAGGACGCCCGCCTGGACCAGGTTGATAAATTGGTGGAGGCGCAGAAGAAGTGTTACGCGCAGGTGGTGCTGGCGGAGGAGAAGGAGCTGGCGGTGTGCGACGCCATTCTCACCAGCCGCGCCGCCTTGAGCGATTTGCTCATGAAGGACCTGGATTTTGTGGAGTCGCGCCTGGAACGGGCGGAGGCGGAAGCGGAAAAGAAAGTGCTGCAAAAGATGGCCGAGGGGCTGGTGAGCGAGAGGCCGGTGTCGAAGCTGGGATTGGCGGCCGAGGAACTGGCGGCGATTTCGGCGCACAGTTTTGTGACCAACCGGCCGGTGGTGGTGGCGGAGGAAGGAGAGCTGGCGGCGCCGGACGGGCTGCTGGTGCGGGCGCTGGCGGAGAGCGGCTACATCTGTTTTCTCACCTTGGGCGGGAAGGAGAACCGGGCCTGGCCGATCCGCGCCGGCACGACGGCGTGGGAGGCGGCGGGGACGGTGCATACGGACATGCAGAAGGGGTTCATCCGCGCGGAGATCATCGGTTTTGCGGATTTGGTCCAGGCGGGCGGGGAGACGCAGGCCAAGCGCGCGGGCAAGGTGCGGCTGGAGTTGAAGACTTACGTGATGCAGGACTACGATGTGGCGAATTTCCGTTTCACGAAATAGACCGCAACGCCTTACTTCCGCTGTCCCCGAAGCCAGAGCGAAACTTCGTCGTGGTTCATGACATCGTAAGCGATCAGGGTTTCCCCGTCGTGAATGAAGACCACCCGCCATTGTCGTTGCACCCGAATTTCGTAGGAACGTCTGGCCAGCTTGCGGAGTCCCAGACCGCGGTGTTTATGCGGGTCGCCAAAAGCGGCTGCGACATCCGCAATGGCTTGGGAAACTTTGTCCCGCGTGTCCGGCGGCAGCTTATCCGCCGTTTTGCTGATTCTTTCACTCAGCAGGACGGAAATCACAATTTGCCGGTGAAGGCTTTCAGTTTTCCTGCTTTCCGCGAGGCCCGGATTTCAACCAAGGCCGAGTCTTCCGCCGCCGTCGCTTGCGCGAGGGTGGCGCCGTATTCTTCCAGCGCCGGAAAATCGCTGGGACGGAATGGCAGCGCGCGTAATTTGACCATTTGCGCAAAGAACATGGACACCGCCGCCGTCGGGGTGATCCCCAATTTCCGGCATACCACATGCGCCTCTTGCGCCAATTGGCGGTCAATCCGGAGTCTGATTTGCTCAGTCATGCATCAAATGTGCCGCGACATGGGATATTGTCAAGGCGGACGCGGCGGGCCGCAACCGGGCTTTCAGCCGCCCAGGGATCGCAAGGACTGAAGGAGGTGCTCCTCCTTGGCTTGCCAGGCGGCCAGGCGTTTCCGGTGTTCTTCCAAAACGGCGGGCGGGGCTTTTTGCACAAAGGCGGGGTTGGCTAATTTCTGCTTGACTTTCCCGACCTCCATCCGGCATTTGTCCATCTCGGCTTGCAGGCGCTTTTTCTCGGCCTCCAAATCCACCACGCCTTCGAGCGGGAGAAAAAGTTCGCCCAAGGGTGAGCGCGCCGCGGGAGTGCCTTTGGGCGGGGTGAAATCGGGGCGGACTTCGAGGGGATCGGCGTTGAGGAGGAGCTGCATGGCGGCGAGATCGCGCGGCTGCGGCGGGGCGGCCGGCTTGAAAATATATTTGACTTTTTTGTTTCCGGGAAGGTTGGCGGTTCGGCGGAGGTTGCGGCCCTGGGAGAGGAGTTCGTTGCGCGCCTCGACTTGGGTGAGGACACGGTCCTGCAATCCGTAATGCGTTTTGAAATCTTCGTCCAAAGGCTGGGGCCAGCGGGCGAACATGATGGTGTCGCCGCCCTGACCGGCGGGGAGGTCGAGATGATAGCCCAGGCCGTGCCAAAGCTCCTCGGTGATGAAGGGCAGGAAGGGATGGAACAGGCGCAAGGTGTTGGACAGGACAAAATCCATCACGGCGAGGGTGTTGGCCTGGAGGGCGGCGGCAGCGGCGGCGGGTTCGTGGCCAGGCGCGAGCGCGGCCTTGGCGGCTTCCAAATACCAGTCGCAATACTCGCTCCAGAAGAAGCGGTAGAGGGTTTGGGCGGCCTCGTTGAATTTGTATTGGGCGAGCGCGGCGCTCAATTCGGTGATGGCCTGGTCGAGCTTGAGCAGAATCCATTTGTCGTCGCCGGTGAGAAGGTCGGGGCGGATTTCGCCCTCGGTTTCGCCGGGCTGCATCTGGCGGAAGCGGCAGGCGTTCCAAAGTTTGTTGCAAAAATTGCGGCCCAATTCGACCTGCTGCTCGTCGTAAAGGACGTCCTGCCCCAGCGGAGCGGAGCGGATGACGCCGAAGCGGAGGGCGTCGGCGCCGTATTGGGCGATGAGGTCGAGGGGATCGGGGGAATTGCCGAGGCTCTTGGACATTTTGCGGCCCTGCTTGTCCCGGATGATGCCTGTAAAATAAACATTGCGGAAGGGCATGGTTCCGGTGAATTCGTATCCGGCCATGATCATGCGCGCCACCCAGAAGAAAATGATGTCCGGGCCGGTCACAAGATCGGAGGTGGGATAGAATTTTTGCAGCGTTTCGGTCTGGTCGGGCCAGCCCATGGTGGCAAAGGGCCAGAGCCAGGAACTGAACCAGGTGTCCAGCACATCGGGGTCTTGGGTGTAACCGAACCTGTTCAGGTTATGTTCAACTCCCTCGTTACACGCACAAATGACGATTTCATGCTCAGCTTCTTGCTCATTGATCGGGTCGCCGGAGTCCGCGACAGCGTGAAAATGGTTGGAGTCTATTTCTACTGGTTTGCCATCCAATCTAATGACAACTGAGTTGCGAAGAGCTTCATCCTCTTCATAGACATCTTGACCTACGGCACACAACAATTCCCCATACACTCTTGAGAGGTTGGCCTTCCCTTTCCATCGCCACACTGGAATGCGATGGCCCCACCACAGTTGGCGGCTGATGCACCAGTCTTTGATGCCTTCCATCCAGTGGTCATACACTTTGGCCCAACGCTCAGGATAAAACTTCATCCCGCCTGTGGCCACAACCGCGCGTGATTCTTCCACGCTCGGATATTTCAAAAACCATTGCTCGCTCAAACAAGGCTCGATCGGCACCTTGCTGCGCTCGCTGTAACCCACCGTGTGCGTGTAGTCCTCCGTTTTCAGCAGCAGGCCGAGCGCCTCCAATTGTTCGATGACCTTTTTCCGCGCCGCCATGCGGTCCAGGCCGGCGAAATCCGGTCCGGCTTCGGGCGTCATCCTGCCGTCCAGGCCGATCACGGTGGTCAGTGGCAGATGATGGCGCAGGCCCATTTCGTAATCGTTGGGATCGTGCGCCGGGGTGACCTTGACGCAACCGGTGCCGAATTTCGGGTCCACAAAATCATCATCAATAATAGGAATCGGCTTGTTACGAAGGGGCAGCAGGGCGCGGCCGCCGGCGATGGACCGGTAGCGCGGATCGCCGGGATGCACCGCCACCGCCTCGTCCCCCAGCATGGTTTCCGGCCGCGTGGTCGCCACGACGACAAACTGGCCGGGAAGGGCGGCTCCGCTGGCGTCGAGCAGCGGGTATTTCAAATGCCAGAGCTTCCCGCGCTCCTCGATCATGTCCACTTCCTCGTCGGAGAGGGCG
>JBEKUQ010000205.1:0-5384 GCA_049514835.1 Verrucomicrobiota bacterium
TGGAGCCCTTTCCTGACCCCTTTCCCGAGGGCTGGACGGAGCGGCCACTGGCAGGCGGGCGGGCGGGTGTGGCATGAATTGTGTCGCCCTTTCAGGGCTGGAAATTTGCCGGCGCTGGAAACGCGGTGGCGTGCCGAGTTGCAGAACGATTGAGAATTGGTCATTGGTCATTTGTGATTCGAGGGGCGGCGGGGCGGAGGGGCAATTCTGGCTTCGCCTGGGGTGGGGGAAGGGTGTATATTGGCGGGGAGCATGAACGAGATCACTGTGGTGCTGCAATCCATGGGCCGAGGCGAAGGGGGCGCGTCGGAGGAGTTGATGCCGCTGGTCTATGAGGAGTTGAGGCGGCTGGCGGCGGCGCGAATGGCGCGGGAGGGTCCCGGTCAGACGATCCAGGCGACGGTGCTGGTGCATGAGGCGTGGCTCCAGTTGGTGGGGAACGGGGACCGGCATTGGCAGAACCGGGCGCATTTTTTCGGGGCGGCGGCGGATGCGATGCGGCGGATTTTGATTGATAACGCGCGGCGCAAGGCGCGGCTGAAACACGGCGGCGGGCAGGCGCGGGTGAACATCGAGGATGTGCAGGTGGCGGAAAGAACGCCGGACGAGGAGGTGTTGCTGATCGATGAAGCGCTGGAACGGCTGGGGAAGGAGGACCCGGAGAAGGCGCGGATTGTGGTGATGAAGTTTTTCGGGGGGTTGACCAACCTGGAGGTGGCGGAGAGCCTGGGGACGAGCGAGCGGACGGTGGACCGGCAGTGGGCCGGCGCGAAGGCGCGGATGTTTCGCTGGATACAAGAGCAAAGATGAGCGGCATTTTTTGAAGCATGAAATCGGCGTCACAATGGGAGGATCTGGTGTATGAGGCGGCGCTGCAGGTGAAGGAGGGGGAGGCGCGCCGGACGTTCCTGGACCAGGCCTGCGTGGGGGATGCGGAGTTGCGGGCCGCGGTGGAGGAGATGTTGTCCACCCAGGCGGCGGCGGACAAGTTTTTCGAGGAGGGGACGCAGGCGCTGAGGATCTCGGCGGAGGCGCTGGAATGGGGCAGCGGAGGGCCGGCGCTGAAGGGGGACAGCCGGGTGAAGCTGCCTGAGGATGAACGGATCGGGACGCGGATCGGGCGGTACAAGTTGTTGCAGCGAATCGGGGAAGGGGGTTGCGGGAGCGTGTATCTGGCGGAGCAGGAGGAACCGGTGCGGCGGCTGGTGGCGCTGAAGATCATCAAGTTGGGCATGGACACGAAGAACCTGATCAGCCGGTTTGGGGCGGAGCGGCAGGCGCTGGCCTTGATGGACCATCCGAACATCGCGCGGGCGCTGGACGCGGGGGCGACGGAAACGGGCCGGCCGTATTTTGTGATGGAGCTGGTGCAGGGAGAGAAGATCACCGATTACTGCGATGCGCAGAAGCTGGACATCCGGCAGCGGCTGGATTTGTTCATCCAGATTTGCCACGCGGTGCAGCACGCGCACCAGAAGGGGATCATTCACCGTGACATCAAACCGTCGAACGTGTTGGTGACGTCGCACGACGGGAAGCCGATGCCGAAGGTGATAGATTTTGGGATCGCCAAGGCGATCACCGGGGAGCGGCTGGCGGACAACACGGTGTTCACGGCCTGCGAACAGTTCATCGGCACGCCCGCCTACATGAGTCCGGAGCAAGCGCAGAAGGACGGGATGGACATTGACACGCGGAGCGACATTTACAGTCTGGGCGTGCTGCTGTATGAGCTGCTGACGGGCCAGACGCCCTTTGACGGGAAGGAGTTGATGATGAGCGGAATGGAGGAGTTGCAGCGGACATTGCGGGAGAAGGAGCCGCCGCGGCCGTCGGCCATGCTGGCCGGGCTGGGGACGGCGCAACTGGAGGCGGTGGCGCAACGGCGCGGGATCGAGGCGGACCGGCTGATCGGGCTGGCGCGGGGGGACCTGGACTGGATCGTGATGAAGGCGCTGGAGAAGGACCGGGCGCGGCGGTACGAGACGGCGCACGAGGTGGCGCTGGACATCCAGCGTTACCTGAACGGGGAGGCGGTGCTGGCGTGCCCGCCCGGGCGGATGTATTTGCTGCAGAAATTGGTGAGGCGCAACCGCGGGTTGTTTGCGGCGGGGGCGGCGGTGTTGACGACGTTGTGCCTGGGGTTGAGCCTCTCGACTTTTTTTTATTTTCAGGAACGGGCGGCGCGGCAGGAAGCGGAGCGGGAAAGGAAGATGGAACAAGCTTTTCGGGCGACGGCCGAGGCGATGCAAACGATGGAGAAGGCGGCGCTGGAGCTGGAGGCGGGGAAGTTCGCCGAGGCGGCGGCGTTGGTGCGGACGATTCCGGCCAGCACCGCTCTTACTCCTTCTCTGCAAACGGCGGAGGTGGAGCGCGACATCGGGGCGTGGTATGCGATGCACGAGCAATGGAAGGAGGCGGCCGTTTTTTTCAAGGGCCTGTTCCAAGCGAACCAGTCCGGCCGGAACTATGGTTCGCACGCGGCCATGTGGGATTTGCTGGGGGAGGGTGCGGGTTTGCTCGGGTCGGGCGACCGGCGCGACGCGGCGGCGTACGAGACCATGCGCCAACAGGCGATAGTGCGCCTGGGCAGCACGCAGGATCCGTTGGCGGCGGAGCGGCTGCTCCGCGGCAGCCTGATGATGGCGCCGACCAATCAGGAAACACTGCAATCGCTGCGTTTGCCTTACGAGGTGGTGCTGAAATCTCTTTCCGACGGGGCGCCCGAAACCAATATCAGCCGGAGCGAGGGGCCGTGGCGATGGGTGGCGCTGGCGTGGTTGGAGTATCGGCAGGGGCGTTGGGCCACGGCGATCCAGCGGTGCCAGTCCTTGCCGTTGGCCGACACGAATCTGGCCCGGATCGCGACGGCGCGGCTGCTGGAGGCGATTTGTCAACAACGACTTGGCAACAGCGCGGCGGCGCAGGCGGCGTTGAAACGGGGCGGTGAATTGGTGGAGGCCAAATTCCGCGCCGGGCTGAGCAACGGCAGCCTGGCGGAGGGATATTGGTTTGACTGGGTGGCCGCGCGGATTCTGCTGCGCGAAGCGACGGGCTTGATCAGAAGCGCGCCGCAGGCGGTGAATGGGCCGGGGGAATGCCGGAGGGCCGGTCTGGCGATGGCGCCGAGTTTAGTCAAGGCCGGAGGCTTGACGGGCGCGCTGGAGGACTTTTTGGGCGACGGCGCCGGCACGCCGGGCGCTGTCGCGCAGGACTTTTTCGACAAATTCCCGGTTGGCGGTCAGTTCGGCGCGCCGGGAGCGGGCGGCGGCAAAGTAGTTCCAGTAGTGCTCGAAGAGGACCTTCTTTAAGTCGCCATAGCCCAGGCCGCCGGCGCGCAAGCGGTTTTCAAAATCAGCCGAGACGGCGGGCGGCGCCACCAGTTTGAGCAATTGAATGGCGAGGTTTTTTTCCGCGTCCGGCTTGGGTTCCTGGGGGGAACGGCTGTCCATGACGAGGCTCATGATTTTTTTGCGCTGGGATTTTTCGTCGCCAAAAATCTCGATGGTGTTGCCGTAGCTCTTGCTCATTTTCTGGCCGTCGCAACCCGGCACGGCGGCGGTTTCGTCGCGGATGAGGGGTTCGGGCAGGAGGAAGGTCTGGCCGTAGGCTTCGTTGAATTTGATGGCGATGTCGCGGGTGATTTCGACGTGCTGTTTCTGGTCGCGGCCGACGGGGACGAAGTTGGAATCGTAGATGAGAATATCGGCGGCCATGAGGACGGGATAGGCGAAGAGGCCGTGGCAGGGGGAGAGGCCGCGGGCCAATTTGTCCTTGTAGCTGGTGCAACGTTCGAGGAGGCCCATGGGGGTGACGGAGGTGAGCAACCAGGCGAGTTCGGTGACGGCGGGGACATCGGATTGGCGGAAGAGGAGGGCCTTGGCGGGGTCCAGGCCGCAGGCGAGGAAATCCAGGGCGGCGTCGAGGGTGTATTGGCGGCGCTGGGCGGGGTCGGAGAGGGAGGTCATGGAATGGTAGTTGGCAATGAAATAAAAGGCCTCGCCCTTTTCCTGGAGCTCGATGGCGGGCTTCATCATCCCGAAATAATTGCCGAGATGGAGCGCGCCGGAGGGTTGAATGCCGGATAGAATTCGCATGTTGGGGTTTAATTAACCTGGAAAGGCCCATCGAAGCAATCTCGGAGAAGGCCATGGGGCGAAGGCGCAGCCAATAAGGAATTAACCACAAAGAGCGCAAAGATCGCAAAAAAAGAAGAACACCAGCAGAGGTCGAAATGGCCGGAGAGAGGTCAGGGGAATGATTGTCAGGGGAATAATCCAGAAAACGCTGGTCAATGTGCCCATCATCGCGGGCAGGGCGGGCCGTCCCTTGCCCGCCGCACGATGGCGGTGTAAGGTTGACTCCTCTGCCAATGCCCGACGGCGGGCAGAGATTTCCCCGAAGCAACTTCGCGCATTATTCCCCAGACGAACATTCCCCTGACTTTGGTTTGAACTTCAGGTCGTAAAGGGCGCAGCAGGCGCGGCCGCGGCCGGCCAGCAGCCAGACGCTGGCAAGAAACAGGATAATATTCTCCGGCAGTTTAACGCAGATGAATTCCGGTCCGCGGCCGCAGCCGCAATCGAATTTGACAGCGCAAAAATGGATGGCCTGGGCGGCTTGCAGGCCCAAGGCGCGATGGAGGAGGACGACGGTGAAGAGGGCCAGCATGGCGGCCAGGAGCAACGCGGTGCCGCGCACGGCGACGCCGGCCAGAAGGAGCAGGCCGCAGAAGATTTCGAACCAGGGCAGGCTGATGGCGATGAAGTTCAAGGGGAGCGGACGTTGCACCATGTGATATTCGCGCAGCAAATCCAGGAAGTGATCGGGATGCAGCGCCTTTTGCCATCCCATGTAAATGAAGAAGGCACCCAGGAGCCAGCGGGCGAGGACGGTGGCGGCGTCGAGGGCGGTCGGGCTGGAGGGCGGAAGGGGTGGTTTCATGGGGCGGGGTTGAGGATATTGCCGCTGCCGCGCGCGCCGGATTCCACCGGCAGGCGGGCGGCCTCCCAGTTGGTCATGCCGCCGGCATAGATGAAGAGTTTGGCGGCAGGGACGCCGCGGTCGCGCAGGAACAGGGCGGCGGATTCGCTGTCGTCGCAGTCGCCGCCGTTGCAGTAAACAATAATTTGTTCGGCGAGCTGGCAGGGGGTGAGGACGTCGGCCAGGTATTGATCGGGGTAATAATGGTAGAACTCAAAGGCCCCCGGGATGTGGCCCTGGTGGTAGTCGTCCTGGTCGCGGGCGTCAATAAACATCAGGAGGTCTTGTTGCCGGCGCGGGTCGTGGAAAAGTTTTTCCACTTCGTCGCGTTGCAGGAGATGAAGGCCGTTTTTCTCAAGGCGCGCCTTGAGGGCGGCGTCGGGCGAGGCGGCGGACGGGCG
>JBEKUQ010000206.1:0-5374 GCA_049514835.1 Verrucomicrobiota bacterium
AACAAGTCAAGTTAATGATGGCCGCCTACGAGAAGTGCTTCGGCCCGTATCCCTTCCCGCGAGACGGCTACAAATTGATCGAATGCCCGCACCCCGGCATGGAACATCAGAGCGCCGTCGCCTATGGCAACCACTGGCTGGGCGGATATCGCGGCGATGCCCCTTCCGCCGCCGGCCTGAAATTTGATTTCATCATCATTCACGAGAGCGCCCACGAATGGTGGGGGAACAACCTCAGCGCCCGGGACATGGCCGACATGTGGATTCACGAAAGTTTCGCCGCCTATGCCGAATCCCTGTTTGTCGAAAACCAGTATGGCCGCGCCACCGCCCTCAAATACATCAACGGCAAGAAGCCCGGCGTGCGCAACGACCGCCCCATGATCGGCCCTTATGGGCTCAATCGCGAGGGTTCCGGTGATATGTATAACAAGGGCCAACTGGCCCTCAACACCTTGCGCGACGTGATTGATGACGACGCGCGCTGGTTTTCCATCCTCCACGGCCTCCAGCAGACCTTCCGTTATCAGACTGTCACCGCCGACGACATTTTCGGCTACGTCAGAAGAAATGCCGGAAAGGATCTGACCGGCTTCTTCGAGCAATACTTCCAGCACGCCGCCATTCCCAAACTCATCGTCGAGACGCAAAAGACCGGAGACGTCGTCACCGCCCGTTACCGCTGGCAGGCTGACGTGCCGGATTTTCGGATGCCCATCAAAGTGACCACCGCGCCGGGCCGATACCAGTTCATCACCCCCACCACCAAGTGGCAGACCAACATCCTGCACCGCATGGCCCCGGAAGATTTCAAGATTGCCGACGACCTGTTCTACGTTGACCTCAGCCTGCGCTGGGCCTATCACGACCCGCGCAAAACCCAACGCGACGCCCTACAAAGCCCCGGTTCCTAACGGGAGGAGGGCGCGTTGGACGCGCCCTGCAGCCGGCGCACCGCCGCCACTCCGTTGCTGGCGTCGGCGCTCTTGGGGTCCAGGCTCAACGCCTTCTGAAAGCAGGCCAGGGCCGCGGCCAGGTCGCCTCGTCTGCCCTGCGCGTTGCCCAGCGCCACAAACAGCGCCGGATCATCCAATTTCAACTTCAGCGCCGCGCCGAATTGCTGGACTGCCTCGTCATACCGCCCTTGCTTGACAAGCAAATCCCCCAGGTTTTGACGGGCCGCGACATTATCGGGGGCCACCCGCACCGCCGCGTGCAAATGTTCCGCCGCCTCTTCCACACGCCCTTGCTTGTCCAGCAATCGGGCCAGCAGAACTTGGGCATCCGGATCGCCGGGCTTGATCTGCAACGCCGTTTTCGCCTGGGCCGCCGCGTCATTCGTCCGGCCCTGATCGTCAAATACAATTCCAAGGTTCAAATTGGCCTCAAACGATTGCGGCCGGAGCGCCAGCGCGCGTTGGAACAGTTCGCCGGCCTGTTCGTAATGGCCCCGTCTCTCCTCCTCGGCCCCCACAAAAATCAAGGCCTGAAAGGAATTGGGATTCTTGGCCAGGTTATCCCGCCACAAGCTGGACATGTCGGCGAAGCGGCTTTGGTTCTGCCACGTCAAAACCGCCAGCACCGCCGCCACCGCCGCCACCCGCGCCCGCCGCGTCCACCGGCTCAGTCCAAACCATTGGCAGCCGGCGGCGGCCGCCAGCGCCACAATGGATGGCATGGCCAGGTATTGCAGATGATCCGCCGCCTGCGCGAAATACAGATAGACCAGCCTGAACGGCCCCAGCACCGGCGCGAGCGCGATCAGGAAATAGCCGGTGGCCAACAACAGCGGCCTTCCCCAGCCGGCCCGCTTGCGCCAGAAAACAAAGAGCATCGCCGCAAAACAGATCCCTGGAATCCACGCGGCCGGCGACGCGGCCTGGATGTTCCATCGCGGATAAATAATGGTTAAATGCACCGGCCAGAAAATTTTCCACAAATAAAACCAGACCGCCCAGCCTCCGCCCAGCAACCGTTCCGGCAACGGATCATTGAGCGCGGTGTATTTGTTCTGGAAGGTCATCCCGAACAATCCGAGCGCCACCGCCAGCAGAAAAAACGGCGCCGCCCGCTCCCAATCCCGCCGCGAAATCCGTCCGCGCTGCCACCACGCCAGCAGCAGCAGCACCGCGGGCAGGACCACCACCGACACCTTGGCCAGCAATGCCAGCAGAAAGAACAGCAGCGCCAGCGCGTAGAACCGCCGATTCCATTTCTCCCCTTCCTCGGAGCGCAGCCAGCACCACAGGGCGGCCAGATAAAACACCATCGAGAGCGTGTTCTTCAGCTCGGCGATCCACGCCACCGAGGCCACGCAAACCGGATGCACCCCAAACAAAAGCGCCGCCAGCCAGCTTCCGGGAACGCGCAATTGCCGCAGCACCAGCCAGAGCAAAACCACGCCGGCGGCGTGCAGCAAAATGTTGACAATGTGATACCCCGCCGGATTCATTCCCCAACACCGCCATTCCAGCCAGAAAACCGAATACGTCAGCGGATGATAATCCGTCAAATTCTTCCCCAGCCAAATATCGTGAAGACCGTGGGCGGATTTAATCAGCGGATTATTCGTCACCATGTCGCCGTCATCCCAAATAAAGCCCGCCCGCATGGCCGGAACATAGACCAGCACGGTGATCGCCGCCAAAACCGCGGCCGCCGCCAATATCTGTTTGCGATTCAAGGAATTAACGTCGAGTACGAGAGACAGTCGCTGAGACAGGCCTCCGTCGAAATTGGTGACATTGTGCCCACTGCGCCTCAGAAAACTGAGAGCGAGGCGGCTGTTCCATCGCCCGGTGTCGTTTAGGCCACATGCTTCATCTCCTCCAGCTTTTCAAACCGGCCACCGCATGAGCACTGAAACAAATTATCGTCATATTTGGTAGCCTCACAGTTCGGGCAAATCATCACAGGCCGCTTGCGCTCGAACTTGTAAATGAGTGCTGCCGCAAGAACGCCGAACACCAGGCAACCTGGAAGACGAGTTGGAAGCTCGTTGAGAGGAACAGGAGAGCGCTCTCGATTTCCAGCCTCTCCCCAACTGTAGAAGAAAGCGCCGGCTGTTGTGACCAAAAGACCACACAGTGCTGAGCCTCGCAGACGACTTCGCCGCCGCCGCCGCCGCTCCTCTGCGAGTTCTGATTCTGTGCGTTTGACCCACATGATTTGAGAGGGGCCTACTAATTGCTCAATCAACCAGCCGTCCGTATAGTGAATCAAGCAAATCGAATTTGCAATAGGTCTGCCGACTCGGCACGGGCCGAATGCGAAAGGGTTACTTGATAATCCATGAGGGCAACTCGCGCTCAACCTCCTCGATCGGAATCCGCTCGCCGCGATCCAACTCCGCCAGCCCCTTCCGCACGGCGTCAACGAACTCGATCTCGCGGGCAATGTCGTGCAGTGATGCGCCTTCAGGAATCCGCTGGAGCAAGTCTTCGACAATCTGCTTGTTACTCATGCTCACAATCTGCTCTGGCAAAAAGTCTTTTCAAGCCTCGATTCGCCGGGTCACGGCAACTTTTCGCTTTATCATTCCATCGTTCAGCCGTATGCAGAACGGGTCATGCATTCATTTCGTTACCGCAACGGGCGGCTCTTTTGCGAAGGGGTTTCAGTGGGCGCGCTGGCCGAAAAATACGGCACGCCCCTCTATGTCTATTCCCGCCGCACGCTGACCGATCATTTTGCCCGCCTCGACGCCGCGCTCCGCCCGCTGGACCACCGCCTCTGCTTTGCCATGAAGACCAATTCCAATCTGGCCGTCCTCCGCGCCCTGGCCAATCTGGGCAGCGGCTTCGACATCGTCAGCGAAGGCGAATTGCGGCGCGTCCTGGCCGCCGGCGGCGACGCCCGCGCCTGCGTCTTCGCCGGCGTGGGCAAGCGGGAGGAGGAAATCGAGTTCGCGTTGCGCCAGGGCATTTATTGTTTCAACGCCGAAAGCGAGCCGGAACTGGCCCGCATCAACCGCATCGCCGCCAAATTAAAAAGAATCGCCCCGGTCGCCGTGCGCGTCAACCCCGACGTGGACGCCCATACCCACGCCAAGATCACGACCGGCACTTACGAGAATAAATTCGGCATCCCGCTGGAGCAGGTGGAGCAGGTCTATGCCCGCGCCGCCAAGTTGAAGAACCTGCGCTGGCGCGGGGTGCAGATGCACATCGGCTCGCAATTGACCGAGGTCCAGCCCTTTGTCGAGGCAGTCAAAAAAGTGCTGCCGCTGGTCGCCGCGCTGGCCGCCCGCTATCCGCTGGAGTTTTTCAGCATCGGCGGCGGCCTGGGCATTGTCTATGACCCGGCCCTGGCCAGCGGCGCGCCCGATTGGTGGAAGCGGCCCGGCGCCAGGCGTATTCTGACCCCGGCGCTTTATGCGGCCCGCCTCATTCCCCTGCTCCGGCCGCTGGATTTGAAAATCTTGATTGAGCCGGGTCGCTTCATCGCCGGCAACGCCGGCATCCTTGTCACGCGCGTCGAATACGTGAAGAAGACCGGCCGGAAAAACTTCATCATCGTGGACGCCGCCATGAACGACCTCATCCGGCCCGCCCTCTACGATTCCTACCACGAAATTGTTCCCGTCCACCAGCGCCGCGGCCGGCTCACCGCCTCCGACGTGGTCGGCCCCATTTGCGAATCGGCCGATTTCTTTTGCAAGGACCGCCCGCTGCCAGCGGTGGCGGAGGGCGATCTTCTGGCCCTGTTCAGCGCCGGGGCCTACGGTTTCGTCATGTCCTCCAACTACAACACCCGCGCCCTGGCCGCTGAAGTTTTGGTGGACGGCGCCAAGTCGGCCCTGGTGCGCCGCCGGCAGCGCGTGGAGGAGATTTGGGCCGCCGAAAAAATCCCCTCCTGGCTGGGGTAGGAAGCGCGCCAGTTCCACGGGCGCAACTCGACACTATCACCACGCGCTTCTTCTCCCTCTCCTCCACACACTTGTGGAGGAGAGGGCGGGGGTGAGGAGGGTTCCATCTGTTTTACGGGCTGGGGTCCGGTCCATCAGAAGGTGGCAGTGCCAAGATGCGCCCGCATTGACAGATCACATCGCGACACTACCCCATTCGATTTGGCAATCCCCTCGCCCCACGAAGCGGGGAGAGGTCAGGGAGAGAATCCCCTTACTCGTCGAACTCCTGACACGAAGAATCTTGTCCTGCACCGACGCCCGGCCGGCGGCGGCAAAAGATATTGACAGCTTGCCCCGCCCGAATCAGCATCACTTGCGCCTCGGCCACTATGAAAGAAGCAAAAACACGGGCTTGCACCTTCGCATTGGCGGAAACATTCGTCTTGATGGGCGGTCACTTCCCGGGAGCAGCCACAGCCATGCCGGCCCAGGATACCGTTCCCGCCGCGCCGGCTCCGGCCAACT
>JBEKUQ010000207.1:0-5371 GCA_049514835.1 Verrucomicrobiota bacterium
CCACGGAGTGGAGCCAAGGCGGAATCCTCGCTGCGTTCACGCCTCACGGCAGGATGAGTTGGAACGAGCCGGCGGCGTTGGTGCTGAGGAAGAAACCGGCCGCGTTGGTTTGCTGCTGCAAAACCACGCCGCTGATGGGGGTGGCCAGACCGGTCGCCGGATCGAGGAAGCTGCCGGTGATGATTCCTGTATTAGTATTGACTGATAGGGCCAGCCGGGAAATGCCCGGGCCGTTGCTCGCGAACTTGCCGTTGAGGGAGAGGGTGGCGTCGTTGGCCAGCCGAACCAACAGGTCGCCGCCGCTCAAGGTGACCAGGAAATTGGTCCGGCCCAGGACGTTCGTTTTGGCCGTGCCGGGGGTGAAGGTTGAGCCTATAATTGACACATTGTTGGTGAAGCCGTGGGGATGGAGTTTGCCGGAGGAGTTGGTGCGGAACCAGGCGGCATTGCCCGCCAGGCTCTGGCCGGGAAGATTCGTGAAAATGACCCAGCCTGACAGCGATCCGTAGGTCCCGGCCCCGTAAAGAGGGATGTAGAGCGGCCATTGTCCATATTTGGAAACGCCCGCCGCCGAGGGTGCCACAGGTGTGTTGTCCGGGAGCGTTCCAGTGAGGGAAGCCAGGCCCGCCGGGGTGACGGTGGCTTTCCCCCAGCCTGCGCCGAGGGGAACGTTAGTCGTGCCACCCCCGGGCCGGGCAACGAGGTTGGTGCCGAGGTCAAGAATGGTGGTGTAGTTGCCCCGTTGGGGAGCGGGGGCAGAGGCGGTGTAAATGGCCAGGTCCGCCTCCAGCGATGCCATCCAGTTGCCGTCGGTGACGGTTCCCAAAATTTGCTGCGTGCCGTTGCTCACGTCCAGGGCCAGGGCCAGCGCGAGCGGCGTCTTGCCGGCCCCGCGCGAGACGCTTTGCGCGGCCTGGCCGAAGGGAGAAAACCCGCCGCTGAAACCGTAGGAGCCGCCCGCGCTCTGAATTTTCCCGGTGTAGGCGCCGAGGCCGGGGCTGGTCAAAGTCAGGGTGAGCAGGCCGGAACTGCGAAACTGCGGCGGAGTTTCGGAGAAGAGTCCGTAATAATTGCCGAGGAGATTGGTGAATGGATTGGGAATCAGCGTGAGCGCGACCGGCATGGTGGCGGCGCTGCCGTAGGTGTTGGTGGCCACCATCTGGTAAGTGCCGGCCTCGGCGGCGGCGATGCTGCCCAGGGTCAGCGACGGGGCAGAGGCGCCCGCCACTTTCGCGCCGTTTTTCAACCAGAAATACCGGAGCGGCGCCGCGCCCGACGCGCCGGCGGCGAAGGTGACGCGGCCTTTCAGGAACATGGATTGGGGCAGAGGCTCCAGCACAATGAACGGTGTCAGATTCATCGTAACGAGCACCGGTCCGCCGGGCAGGCTGGACAGGCCGTTGGCGATTTGGACGGCGGACAAGTTGTGGGTGCCGTTGCCCAGCTTGAGCGCGGTCGAGAACTTTCCCGCGCCGTTGACGGTGACGCTGCTGTTGGAGGCGATGCCGTCATAGAGGATCACCTTGGCCGCGGGCAAGGCCGTGCCGCTGACGGCGAGGGAAGGATTGGTGGTGACCAGGCCGGAGGCGGGCGCGAGGAGGGCGGGCGGCGGCACGATCCACGAGACGGCCACGGGCGCGCTGGGGGCGCTGGCGACGCCGGATTGCGTCTGCACGGCGGTGAGGGTTTGCGCGCCGGGCCGCAGGCGGATGGCGTTGGTGAAATATCCATTCTGCTTGACAATCGTATTGGTCAGCCGGACGGCGCCGTCGTAAACGGCCAGCGGCGCGCCGGGAAGGCCGGTCCCGCTGAGGGCGATGACGGGGACGCTGCTGACGAACCCGGACGCGGGCGAAAGGAGGACGGGCGGCGCGACGGTGAGGACATTGACGGCGGCGGCGGAGCCGGCCAGGCTGGTCACGCCGTTGGTGGTCTGGGTGGCGGTGAGGGAATGCGGGCCGTCGGCGAGCGTGACCACGCCGGAAGCGGCGCCGGCCGCGTTGTTGGCCAGGGTGGCGAGCAGGACCCGGCCGGAGGAGGTGTTGTCATACAAATTGACTACGGCGTTGGAGAGGCCATGCTCGGTGAAAGTCACGGCGGGAGGGGAATTGGACGGGACGGACAGGACGGGGGGAAGAGGCATCAATACTACGGATATGAACGGGCCGGCCAGGTTGGTCCCGTTTTGCCACTGCACCGCGCCCAGGAGGTTGGTCCCGTAGGAGAGGGCGGCGGCGAGCGAGAAAAGCCCGTTGGACCCGACGACCAGGGAATTGCCGGCGACGTTGTTGTCATAAAGGGTGAGAGGCAAGCCCGGAATGGCCGCGCCGCCGACCTGGATGGAGGTGGAGGTGGTTTGGAAGCCGGAGGACGGGGAGAGGATTTCCGGCCGGGTCAGCCCCGGGCCGGCGCAGCAGGCATAAGCGCCGTCCAAGACGTTGATGGTGTCAATCCACCAACCGACCGCGTTCAGGTTGGCGGCGTTGTTGAAGTCAGTTCCAAGGCGCCATTTCAACTGGATGACCTGGCCGGCGGCGGCCGCCGGCAACTGGACGATGGTGGGGATGAAGGAATTGGTGTCAACAGGGCCGGAAACTCCGCTCCAGGCCGGGCGGCCGGCCAAAGGATTGTTATGAGGGCCTTCATTGCTGCTGATGACCATGTTGTAGCCGCCGCTGACAAGACTGCCGCCGGCGGCGAGGATGTCCTGGAAGCCGCCGTTGCCGATGCTGATTTCCAACACGCCGCCGTCGTAGGCGGCGGAGCCGTCCGCTTCGGCCTCCAGATTGAAACTGTTGCGGAAGACCAGTTGCGCGGTGGAACTTTGGATGGCGATCAGCGGCGAATCCAGTTCGCCCACGCCGAGGTTGGGGGAATCCGCGCAGAAGGCGGCGTTGGGCCGGGTGTCAAACATCGAATTGGCCGTGACCCACGGTTTTTGGCCGCCGCTGGCGGAGGTGGTCCAGCCATCCGGCAGGGCGGGCGCGGTGACCTCGTCGAAGTTTTCGGACAGGACGGCGGTTTGGGTGAACCGGCCCAACTGAAAAGAACAACTGGCCGTGCCGAGGCTGGCCGCGCCGTCCTGCAAGGCCAGGCTGGCCGTGATCGTCCCGCCGCAGGTTCCCTCCGCGGTGAAGGTGAACGGCCGGGCGGCGGCCGGCCCGCCGGCGGTCAAGACTCCGAAGGTTTTGGGGCCGTCCGGCGAGGAAACGCCGCCGGAGGCCAGCAGGGTGGCGGTCAAATTAGTGGTGTTGACAAGGCCGCTGTTGACGAGGGCGAAATTGACGACGACGGTTTCGCCCGGATCAATCACGCCGTTGGTGGGGAGGCAGCTTTCGGCGGAGAGCGCGGCGCCGGAGATGCCGACGCTGTTGGCGTTGCAGGCGACGAGGGCAAAATCCTGTTCCAGGGCGTCGGCGCTGTTGGGCACGCCGATGGAATTGATGTTGGCCGCCGTCACCGTGATGGTGAAGCCGCCCGCCTGGCCGGCGGGGAGAAAAACGCTTTCCACGTTGTCCAGCGTGTCGGCGGAGCCGCCCGTGGTGGAGAACGCCCCGCGGAAGACGTTTCCCTTGTAGGTGAGGCCGCCGACGGTGACGGTGAGGTCCAGATCGTTGTTGGCCGCGCTGCCGAGGGTGCTGCCCGGGGCGTCGGTCCAGGCGAGCGTCACGCGGAAGGGCTGGTTGGTGTCGGCGATGGCGCCGGAAAAGGAGCGGGTCTGGCCGCTGGCGGTGAAAAGGTCGCCGGGCAATTCATCCCGGAGCAGGCGCGGCTGGCCGTCCAAGGCCGTGCCGAGGTCCAGTTCGCCCATGCCCTGGTTGTCCGAAAAAAGCGAGTCGGCGGCGCCGGGGCCGGTCATGTAACGGGCGGAATTGATGAGGAAGGCCTTGGTCATGGCGGCGCTGGGCGGAGGCCGGCCCTGGTTGATGAAAAACTGCCGCAACAGGGCGCAACCGCCGGCAACGGCGGGCGCGGCATGGCTGGTGCCGGTCGAGGTGGTGTAGAATTGCTGGCCATCAGGGAAGAAAAGATTGATGCCGTTGTTGACGTGGTTGGTTCCCACCCCTCCGCACACACCGCTGCCATCGGCGAAGAAGCACGGGTCCGCCGTGCCCAGGACCGACGGGTTTTTCGCCTGCGGCGCGCCGCCGCTGATGCGGGTGCCGGGGGCCATCAGATCGGGCTTGTGCCGGCCGTCGTCGCACGGCCCGCGGCTGGAGAAGCTGAAGACGGCGTTGGCGTCAGCCGAATAGGAGTCGCTCCAGCCGCAATCGTCCGCGCCGCCCAGGGACTGCACGCCCTGCGCCGCGCCGACGGTGATGACGTTCTTGGCCGTGCCGGGCGAGGTAATGGTGCGGGAGCCGTTTTCGCCATCGTTGCCGGCGGCAAAAACGATGATCATTTGGTGGTTGGTCGCGGCGGAAGAATCGGCGTTGCGCACCAGGGCGTCGAAGGTTTGGGCGTCCGCATCGTAAAGGCCCTCGGCGCCGCCCCAACTGTTGTTGCTGATGCGCGCCTTGCCGCGGTAGGCGGCCGATTGCAGGGCGGAAAAATCCGGACTGGTAAAATTATCGGGATCGAAAATGACGGAAGAACCGAGGCGCACGAACGGGCAAACGCCCAGCCCGAAATGGTAGCCCGCGCCGTCGGCAAAAGGGAAACCGGCGGCATCATCGTAGCCGCCCACGATATGGGCGTTGAGGGTGCCGTGGCCGTCGCAGCCTTTGAGCGTGCTGCCGGGGTTGTTGGAGGCCCCTTCCAGGCGGTTGTAAATGACGCGGCTGCTGCCCTGGATCTGGCCGTTCGCGTAAAGCCCGAAATGGTTGGGCGTGGCGGTGCCGTCATCAATTCCGCTGTCGGAGATGTCCACCGCGAAATCCGAGGCATCAAATTGCGCCTGGGTGAAGCCCTTGCCCGCCAGCCAGGCCAGGTAACCCGGTCCCTCCGGCGCGTTGCCCGCCAGATTGCCCGCCACGATTTGATCCTGCCGCTCATCCAGTTTTCGGGGCGGGAAGTAAGGCAGAATGGAAACCACGTCCGGCTGCGCCGCAATCCGCGCCAGGTCCGCCCCCGCAAACCGGCCCGCCACGTTCAAAAAATGCCCGGCCGCGGATTGGCGCCGCAACGGCTCCAGCTTGAGCGCGCCCAGCAAACGCAGCGTTTTCGCGTTGGCCTCCGCGTCGGCCATCATCTGGATGGCAAACCACTCCGTGCCGATTGGACGGGGATTGCCCTTGGCGTCCACCGGCCTGGCGGCCGGATGGATTTTGTAATCCTCCAGGAATGAGCCTTCCCATTGCACATGGGGAGCCTGGGCCGCCAGCGCCTGGACGCGGGCGATGGCCGCCGCATCGCCATAGACGAGATAGGC
>JBEKUQ010000208.1:0-5356 GCA_049514835.1 Verrucomicrobiota bacterium
TTGCTCCGTTTTCACCAGGACCTCATCCACAATAAATGGCGCCGCGCCCACCACTTCGGGGTTGTTGGTGATTTCCTTGAGCAACACCGGGTAATTCGTCATGGCGGAGCCGTCGGCGTTAAAGACCTTGAGATGCGCGTTGAAGCCCAGGATGCGGGTGCGCCATTCCTTGTCAAAACCGCTCATCACCGCGATGACCACGATCAACACCGCCACCCCCAGCATAACCCCGATCACCGAGATGACCGTAATGACCGAAACAAACGTCCGCCGCGGACGCAGGTAGCGCAAAGCCAAAAATGCCTCAAATGGCGGCATTCGATCTGAGGTTATGGTTTTTCCGGCGGATGGCCAATGTAGCGGAACGGTTCGCCAAAGCGTCCGTAGTCAAATTTGTTGGTGCTGTAATCCTCCGCCTCCACCACCCGCAGAAAACGGTAGCGCAAAACCACCGTCCCGTCCTCCACCTTCTGCGGCACCCCATAGACGAGGGCCAGCTTGCCGGGACTGGCGAAACTTTCCGCCGCCTCGGTGCCCGCCTCCGGGCCGTTGCCGCGCAACACCCAATCCGCGCGGAAAAAACCCTCCCCGCGCGGCGACACATTCAGTTGGATGCCCCCGAAACCCCGGTCCTCCAGCCAGTCAAAATAATGATGCTCGAACGTCGTGACCGCGTGAATCAATCCGTCCGCTCCCGTCTTGGCCTCGGTGCGCACGATGATCCCGGCCCAGCCCACCCCCTCGTTGGTGTACAACTCCAGGCTCCGGCGGACGTCCCCCGGGTACACATTGAGCATGTCCTTCTTCATTTCTGTGCTCTCCGGCTTGCTCGCGGAGCGGTAATTCACATTGGTGGCGCACCCGGACAGCAGCGGTGCGGCGGCTAGGAGTAATACGATGAGGCGGTTCATAAATTCATTCTGATGTCGCCAAAACCGGCCCCCGCCAGTTTTGACGCGCTTGAGCCTACCCCATCCCGCCCTTCATTGCCACCAATCTTTTTATCGGCCGCCAAGGCCCGCAGCGTGGCCAGGTTTTCCACGTCTTCGTGCAGGTCTTCCGATTTGGGCGTTTCCAGGCAGCCGGGGGATTTTAGAAAACGCGCGTCGTTGACCATGTGGCGGAAGCCTTCCAAGCCGATCTTCCCCTGGCCGATGTGCTCGTGGCGATCCACCCGCGAGCCAAGGCCGGCTTTGGAATCATTGAGGTGAAACGCCAGAATCTCCTTCAAGCCGACCAGCCTTTCCACCTTCCGCATCGCCGCGTCCCAGCCCTTCCCCCTCCGCAAATCAAATCCCGCCGCGAAAAAATGCGCCGTGTCCAGGCAAAGGCCCAGCCGCTCCGGTTGCTGGACAGCATGGTAAATCGCCGCCAGATGCTCGATCTTGTGCCCGAGGCAGGTGCCCTGTCCCGCCGTATTCTCCAGCGCCAGGCGCACGCCGGAGGTTTTCGTCGCCGCAAAAACTTCATCCAATCCGGCCGCAACCCGTTCCAGCCCGCGCTTCTCGCCCGCGCCCAGGTGCGCGCCCGGATGCAGCACCAAAAACGGCAGCCCGAGCGCGCCGGCCAACGAGATTTCCTGGATCAACGATTGCAGCGATTTGGCCCGGTTTGGCGAGGGCGGCCCGCCCAGGTTGATGAGATAGCCGGCGTGGCCGAACACCGCCGCAAAGCCGCCGCTCCGGCGCAGCGCGGCGAATCCGGCCATGTCCTCCGGCGCGGGCGGCCGGCCCAGCCACTGCATATTATTCCTGACAAAAATCTGGACCACTTCGCAGCCGAGGGACGCCCCGCGCTCCAGCGCCTTGCGGACACCTCCCGCCGTCGAACAGTGCGCGCCAAAAATCATGCGCGGATTTTCCATGAAACGAAGGTTTGTGCAATGGCATTTTTAGGATTTGACATGGTTCACCTATTGTATTACATATCCAACATGGTAAGAACTCATATAACAAGTAAGGGACAAACGACCATTCCTTCCCAATTTCGGAAGAAATGGAAAACTTCCCAGGTCTTTTGGGAATCGGGACCCGGCGGATCGGCGGTCGTGCGGCCGGTTCCCGGCGCGATGGCCCTTTTGGGAATTGCCAGCAACGGCCGGCGGCGCGATCCGCGCGAAATGGACAAGGCCGACGAGGCCATCGCCTCTGATTCGGGCCAAGGGGCGGCGCCATGACGCGGCGCGTTCATCTGGATGCCAACGTCATCCTGCGTTTTTTGCGCAATGACGATCCGCGGCAGTCTTTCACCGCCGCGGAACTGTTCAAACAGGCCGAGAAAAAGGAACTGCATTTGATCGCCTCGCCGGTGACGATTTTGGAGGTTTTCTATGTCCTCGCCCGGGCTTACGCCATGCCGCGCCCGGAGGTGGCTGGGATTTTGCAAACGCTCATCGGGTCGGGCCTGGTCTTGTGCGAAGATGGAGGCGTGACCTTGGATGCCTTGCGGCGCATCACCAGCAACAAAATCTCGTTTGGCGACGCCCACCTGATGGCGGCAGCCGCTCAAGCCAACGAGGAGATCGTGACCTTCGACCAGGGCATACTGGCCGCCAAGGACGTGCGGCTTTACCCCCTGAGTGCCAGTTCAAAGAGCTCCAAGAAATGACGATAGCAGTCGAGGCTCACGGTAGTCTGCCAAAATACGACGACGGCAAGGGCGGAACAATGACATCCAATTCTTCACAAATCCGACTGGATCTAATTCAAAGGCTTGCGCAAACTCTCCTCATGAGCACAGAGAAGTTGCCGAGGTTTATTCGGGAGAATTACGAGTTGCACGAGTGGCGGCACGCCACGGCAATTCTGCAAAACGACTTTCCCGGAGAGTACGCTGATGTGGTCGATGTGTTAAGCAGGTTGCGGTTGCGAAAGAGCTGGATTCAGGTCGGTGGCGGCAACAAGACCCAGCTTGCCAAGTGGATAGATAAGGAACTGGGGCTGAAGGGGTGGATACCGAAGAATTTCGACACCAAGATTTCAGTGGACGGCGTGGAAACTCAGTCTCCTACCCATGAAATTGACTGCTTCAAAAATCGGGTCGCGTTGGAGCTGGAGTGGAATAACAAGGACCCATTTTATGACCGGGATTTGAACAACTTTCGGTTGCTGTTCGACCTTCGTGCCATCTCGGTCGGAATTATCCTCACACGCTGCGATGAATTGCAGGACATTTTCAACCAACTCGGTCGTGGTTCCTCTTACGGGAATTCGACAACGCACATTTCCAAACTTGTGCCTCGAATTCTGGGAGGAGGTGGCGCAGGCTGTCCGTTATTGGTTTTTGGCATGAGGAAATCGTTGTATGAACCAGATAACTAGCCCGGCAGAAGATTTGCTAAAACAGGTTCACGGTCAATACGCCACCATACTCGCTGACCCACCCTGGCGTTTCGCTAATCGCACTGGCAAAATGGCGCCGGAGCACAAGCGATTGCTCCGGTACCCGACCATGAGCCTTGAGGAGATAAAGGGCCTGCCGGTCGCACAATTGGCGGCTCCCAAAGCGCATTTGTACCTCTGGGTGCCGAATGCTTTGCTGAATTGGGGTTTGGAGGTCGTGCAGGCGTGGGGTTTTGAATACAAGACCACCATCACTTGGTATAAGACCCGCAAAGATGGCGGGCCGGATGGCCGGGGCGTCGGCTTCTATTTTCGCAATGTGACTGAGTTGCTTCTGTTTGGAGTGAAGGGCAAGAACAACCGTACTTTAAAGCCGGGCCGCCGGCAGACCAATATCATTGTGACTCGCAAGCGGGAACATTCCCGCAAGCCGGATGAACTTTACCCAATTATCGAATCCTGTTCTCCCGGCCCTCGGTTGGAGCTTTTTGCGCGATTCAAGCGAGATGGGTGGCGACAGTGGGGCAACGAGGACGTGGAGCAAAACGCTGAAGAAGGAGTCGCCCTTCGGAACGGCCACTCCACGGAACTGGTGCCTGTCCCAGGTGGTTTCTGGTGATGAGGGTGCGTTATCTCGCTGCCTTCCTCTGACACGGCCCCGCCAAAAATTATGCAGAACTACAGCTCCTCCGGCGTTTGCAGCAACGCCGCCACCCGTGCCAGCAGGCGGCCGGCAGCACCGCCGTCCAGCACGCGATGGTCGAAGCTCAGCGTCAAATTCGCCTCGGTCACTGGGACAAATTGTTGCTTCGACTCGTCCCAGCAAGGAACCTTTTTCCCCGCGCCCACCCCCAGCACCAAGGTCTGCTCGGGCAGCGGAATCGGCGTCGCCCACGTCAACCCAAAGGTGCCGAAATTGGTCACCGTGGCAATCGAACCGCCGGTGGCGTCGTTGGGCAGGCGGCGTTGCCGCGCCAGTTTCACCAGTTCGTTGTAACGCCCCACCAACTCGCTCAACGGGCGGCGGTCCGCGTTGCGCAACACCGGCACCAGCACCCCCTCCTCCGCCTCCACCGCGAAACCGATGTCAATCGCCGGAGGATGAACAATTTGATTTCCGATCAGGCGCCCGGCTGGCGCGCTGTTTTCCCCCAGGGCCAGCGCCAGCGCCCGCAACAAATACAGCGCCGGCCCGGCTTTGACCGCGCTGCTTTTGCGATGCGCCATCATGGCCTCCAAATTGCACGGCAGCGCCACCGTGGCCAGCGGCCGCGTCCAGCTCCGCCGCATGGCATCCGCCACCGCCACGCGCATGCTCGATGCGCCGGTCAGCTTGTTCTTCTCCAATTGCTCCAAAAATTTCTCAAAATCCTGGATGGTCACGCGCCCCGCCGCGCCGCTCCCGGCCACTCCCGCCAAATCCGCCGCGTGCATGCCCAACTCGGCCATGCGCGCCTTCATTCGCGGCGACATATAACTCGCTCCCCCCGCGTGCGCCGGCACCGGCAAGCCGCGCACCGTCGGTTGCACGCTTCGGCTGCGCCCGTCGTTGCTGGACTCCGCCTCGCCGGCCGCGCCGTTCCCGGTCGCGCCGCCCGGGCTGGAGCCGTGTTGATCCAGTCCCAGCCGCCGCGCGTCCTCCTCCGTCGCCTCCAGGTAGCCCAGCACCGCGCCCACCGGATAACTCTCGTTGAGTTTTACCAAAAGCCGCGCCACTTTTCCGGGGCAGGGCGACGACACATTCATCGTCGCCTTGTTCGTTTCCACTTCCATCACATCCTGGTCCACGGCGACTTGATCGCCCACCTTGATATGAAACGCGATGACGGTGGCCTCGGCGATGGCTTCGCCCAACTGCGGCATGATGATGGGAATTTGCGGCATGGTCAGTGGGAGGGGTTGTTGGAGTGTGGGAGGATGGGATGATTGAGGTGATGGCCCATTATCATAACTCCCGTGCCGCGCCATCTCCAAGCGACGGCGGGACCACTCCGTTCTTCTTCGTCTTGTTCACA
>JBEKUQ010000209.1:0-5351 GCA_049514835.1 Verrucomicrobiota bacterium
AACTTTTTTGCCACCTGGTGCCCCCCCTGTTGCGCCGAAATACCGGATTTGATCGCCTTGCAGCAAAAATATGCGCCGGACGGCTTGACGGTGGTGGGCGTATCCCTCGATGACAGTCCAGACGGAATCAACCCGCCGACCTCGCTGCTCAGTTCATTTGTTGCGAGCTACGGCATAAACTATCCCGTGGTCATGGACATTCCTGGCTATGCGGCTGATAATCTCTACGGCACCGTCGAGTATGGTTCCGGCGGCTGGATCAAATATATTCCCAATACTTTTATAATTGACCGTCACAATCATCTGGCGCAGACCTACATCGGCTCACAGAGCTATTCGACCTACGAAAGCGCCGTCCTGCCGTTGATTTACGCCAACTTGACCGTGAGCCTGTCCCTGGCCAATTCGCAGGCCCGCATTACCTGGCCTGTGACGCAAGCCCCGTTCGCCGTGCAAAGCACCACCAACCTCCTCAGCGGCGTTTGGACCAAGGAAACTGCCACGGTTCAGACCAATGGCGCCAATCAGTTCATCAACGTGACCGCGGGGCCGTCGCAGAAGTTTTTCCGGCTGCAGAAGCAGTAAGCGCCCGGCGCTGAACCAGCCATGAACCCCCTGGTCTCGAACCATTCCCGGCCGCGGCCGCGGCCGCGCGGCGCATTCACTCTGATCGAATTGCTGGTCGTCATCGCCATCATCAGCATTCTGGCGGCCTTGCTCCTGCCCGCTCTTTCCGCCGCCAAGGAAAGAGCGCGCCGGACCCGATGCAGCCAGAACCTCCGGCAAATCAACCTGGCTTTGACCCTGTACGCCAGCGACAACAAGGACGCGCTGCCCCCGCCGCAAGAGCCTGCCGGATACTGGCCGATGGTGCTGCAACCCAATTACGCGAACGCCGGACTTTTGCTGTGCCCGACGGACCCATCGGCGGTTCTGAGCGCCTCCAACGCCCCTTCCACCAATGCCGATTCCGCTCCCAGAAGCTACCTGATCAATTCTTTCGTGGATTACTATGCCACACTGGCCGGCGTGGCGGATACTCCGCCGGGTTGGAACGCCGGCATCTGGCTGTTGCAGATGAAGCAGTCTTCCATCGTTCATCCTTCCGCCACGATCTCCTTTGGCGAAAAGGCCGCCGATTCCTCCGCCTATTTCGTCAACATTTTTCAGTCGCCCACCGGCAGCTACCTGTCAGATGTTGCCGAGAATCGCCACTGCAATCCATCACGCTCTCCTAACCGAGGCGGGGCGAATTTCGCCATGTCCGATGGCGGCATCCAATATCTGCCCTATGGCGAAGCGACTTGTCCCCTCAATCTTTGGGCGGTTCTGGACCGGTGGCGGCTCGAAACAGCGCTATGCCGTCCAGGCGCGAGATAGGCAACCGCCGGCCAAGACATGGTGCGCCATTTTGGAAATTAGGTTGGCTGATGCTCTCAGTTTTGCATCATCGAAATGTGCCAGGCGGGCGGTCAGCCAATGAGCATCACCGAGAATTCGAGACCTCTGCGAAACGCCTGTAGCGGCGGTCTATGACCGCCGCCATGCCGTTGTTTCCCCTGGTTTGCGGCGGTCATGGACCGCCGCTATAATCGTGGAAGCGCGACTTGCAGAGTTCTGAATTCACTTCAAGCACGCCTCCAGCCGGCGCATGAGAAGCTGGTCGCAGCGGTCGCGGGAAATGATGCCGATGCTCTGGTAATCGCGATTGTGCGAGTTTTGCATCTCCACCACCGCCCAGTCGCCTTTGCGGTCGCACACCACGAAATGCACGAATCCTTGCTCCGCCCGTTGCGGATTGAATGCGTAATCCGCGTAAAGCGCGTAGTCGGCCGCGGGCGGATGCGCCCGCACATAATCCCGAAACTCGGTCGCGATTCCCCACAGCGCCTTCAACTCGTTCGGATCCCCCAGCGAAGTTTTCAGCAGCAGCGGCTCTTCGGCCGGAACCGCCTTGCACAAGCCGGCTTGATTGAGCGACCGCACCACATTGCTCCCGCTGGCGGCGCTGGTGTTCACCCCGTCAATCCGCGGCGGATAAATCAGCAGGGTCGCGCCCGGCATCGCTTTTTTCATCGCCGCTTGCAGTTCGGGCAGCGCCGCCCTTTCGTCCTCCGGCGGCAGGCCGCTCCGCTCGTCCATGATGGCCGACATCTTGCCCGGCTTCGACGCCTTGGCGGTGGCATCGTTGAGGCCCAGTTGCGGCTTGAGCTGATCCACCAGCAACACGGCCATCGTCAGCGGTTCCGGCTGCCCTATTTTCTTGAACGCTTCGTCCTCCGGCGTCTGTCGGTCCGTCCAGACCGCCGCCCCGGCGGAATCCACCACCACCGCGCGCAATTCATTCAACCCGCTTTGCTGATTGCCGTTGAACTCGGCGTAAAGCGCGTAGCCGGTCGTGATAGCATTCGACTTGACAAATGCCCCGACCGCGGCGGTCAATCCGTCCAAATTCGTGGCCGGCGGCGCGAACGGCTTTTTCCCAAGCTCAATGCTCTTCAAGCCCTGCTGTTCGAGCAGCAGGCCGACCACCTCCGTCACCCGGTCGAAGGCTTGGCCTGCCAGGCGCACCGGCAGGATGGTCAGCGAGGCCTCCGGCCCCTTGGATTTCATCAGCTCCAGCCGCTTCTGCTGCATCTCCGCCTCCAGGCCGGCCGGTGGCGCCGCGGCGGCCAGCGGCAAAAGACTCGCGCCCGCCGCGAGCATGATCAGGCCCATCGGCATGGCCGCCCGGAACCAACTCAATGTTGTCAATGGATTCTTCATAATTTTCCTCCTGCAATTTGCGGTTTGATTTGTGTCATGGCCCGACTGTTTTCTTGTCAGCAGATTACCACCAACCGCCGGACGGCGTTAATTGATAAAACTGTCGCCTACATTGACTGGCTCAATGCCCGCCCATCGCCTCCAAATCCTCGCCTGAAGTTGCGATTTTAATAGCTCGGGGAGCACTCGTCCCGACGAGTCGGGATGTCACGGTCGGTGCCTTTTATCATTTAGCATTTAGCATTTAGCATTTCCCCCCGTCACTGCCCCCGCCTTCCGGCCGTCCGGGTCAGCTTCATGTCCAGCCACGAATCCATCTTGCCGTAAAACAGATCCTTTTGCTCCGGCGAAAGGGCCCCCACGCTCGCGCCGTGATGCCCGTCGGCCACCACTAATTTCACCGCGTCCGTCCGCCCGATGAGCTGCATCTGCGTGGCCGACCAGGCGTCCAGCTCCCCATAAATATAGATGACATGATTGGCCTTGTACTGGAGGAAATTATAGACAAACGCCATCGTCGCCGGGTTATACACGATTTTCGCGCCGTCGGGGCAGATCGCCAGGTTGGACGGGTTCTTCAGCGTCTTCATGAATTCCTTGAAATCGGTGATGTCATAATTGTAATACCCGATCTCCGTGAAGGCCTGGTACTGGAAGGCCTGAAATCGTCTTTTGCCCTGGTCGGCGTAATACTGCATCGTTCCCACCCGGTTGTAATACTTGGCCAGCGTCTCGGCCGGCGCGTCCGACGGCGGAATGTTGCTCACGCTTTGCCCGCCGTACTGCCAGAAATAATACGGGTATTCCAGCACGCCGTATTCGTAAGCCTCCGACATCCCCATCGCAACGGTCCAGCCCCGGCCCTCGGCGTAGGTCTTCACGTAGGGCAGAATCTCGTCCTCCCGCTTGAACATGGCGATTTGGAACTCCTTTATTTTCTGCCGCGTCGCCGCGTCGCCCACTGTTTCGATGAAATGATTGATGCGCGGGTCCTCCTGCGTGACGTTGACCGGCGCCACGTAGGCCACCGTGGCATCCACGTCATCCGGATAATGGCACTTGTAAAAAAGCGCCGTCTGTCCCCCTTTGCTGCTGCCGGAGCTGACCCATTTGCCCTTGTAGAGCGTCTTGAGCGCCGCCACGATGGCGTGCAGGTCGTCCGCCGCGTTCTTCACCGTCAGATATTCCCACTGCACCGGCGAAGGCATTGAATCCCCGAAAAACCGGTGTTCCACCGTCACCAGGTTGCCGCCCAGCATCGCTTGCAATTCGCCGCCGGAATTGCCGCGCGCCGCGTATCCCTCCGTTTCCAGCAGCACCGGCTTGTCGTAACCCGCATGGGAGACGAAGAATTTCTGGTGGAACTTCGGTCCGGCCGGATTCTGGTGGTCCAGAAGCTGGTCGAAGGTGACCGTGAACGATTCCGAGAACGTCATCCGGCCCCCCGTGGCGCGCACCGCCACCACCCCGGGCAGCGCCTTGATCTTCTGATACAGCTCCGATTCCGTGTTGGTGGTTTGCGCGCCGCCGGCCAGGCCAACCAGGAAAACGCCCGTCAAAATCAAGTGGAAACGTTTCATATTTCTTGGATGCTCAGCGCCCCTCATTGTGGCCTTGCCTCCCTCCAAAAGGCAAAACCAAAAAGCCCGCAACGCATCAGCGAGTGCAGGACAGAATTCTCCGCTTCCTTCGGTAGGGACGGCGCGCTGCGCCGTCCGGGCGTCGCCGCGCGAAACCGCCTGCCCCTGGCGAAGCTTTGGAGTGCGGAGGCTTGCCTCCGCTTTTCCTGTGTGCCTCCCCGACATCCTGTCTCACGCCGATTCACTGTCGCCTTCCGTTCCCGCCAATCCATTTTACATTTTACATTTTGCATTTTGCATTTCCGAAGTGCCTCTCCTCCGCCCTCCGCCGCAACCCGGCCAGAGCAAGCGGCGGTGAATAAAAACTAATAATCGTGTAGCCGTGCGTTGAGCGGGGTGCGAAATTGTAGATGCCGAAAAAGGGTTTAAGGAATCAAAACGAGACAAGGAGACATGAAAACTTCAAAAACTATTGTCGCGGTTGGTCTTTTCACGTTGGCAGGCTTGTTGCCCGGCCCCATCTAGGATTGCCGCGCCCAAATCCTTGTCGGCGGAGCGGCCAACCAAACGGCCGCCCCGCTGGCGAGCGTCCCCTCCACGGGCACGTTCTTTTCTGCCCAACTCAACCTTCCTCCCTGGCCCACGGACTGGCTGCCGCAGTTGCCGGTTTACATATACGACGCTTCCAACAATATTTTCATTGTTGACGACCGGGGATGGGATTATTCCGCTTCCGGGAATGCCATGTTCGCGACAACCGCCCAAGCCGGCGGCATGGGTGCGATGTTGGATGGCGGCTTTCCGTGGCCACCGACAAATGGCTGGACCAACTCCTCCGGCGGTGGCGGCGGGACCAGCCTGCCCATGCCGGCCTATTCGGCGGACGATTTGTACCTGACGAACTTCACCGTAACAGGCTCGACGAATTCCATGATCATTCATCCGCCCGCCAACCAGACCAACGGCGTCTATGATCTCCTTTACACCACCAATCTTTCCCCGCCC
>JBEKUQ010000210.1:0-5342 GCA_049514835.1 Verrucomicrobiota bacterium
CGCCGCGCGCGATCAAAAGCTTGCGGCGGCGCGAGAAAAGAGGAAAATGAAACGACAAGAACAAACTGGATTAGTCGCTTAACCGGCCATCCGAAAAGTGACACTCACGCTGAACCAGTACAAGTCTGGCGGAGGGGGTGGCCTTTGTAGGACAGGCGCAACGGCTTCTTGGAGACGAAAGGGACGTTTTGCAAGCCGAGTTCGATCTCCATGCACTCCTGATAAACGGCCTCAAGAAAGCCGCTGCCTTTCTCGTTGGAGACCTCGAAGCATGCGCCGATGATGCGATAGGTCTGTTCTTTATGTGGGTAGTTTTCCATAGGCTTTTTGCCCGCAGATTACGAGGATTATCCGGGAGAACAAGGCGGATTTATTTTCAAGAAAAGGCTCTTGCCCGCACTTGCCCACTGATTCAGAGAAGAACGCAGTTGCCCGCAGATAACGGGACAGATTTACGCAGATAAACAACTCGAAATTTTTTCTCCCCATCTGCGTGTATCTGACTGGTTATCTGCGGGCAGAATTCTTCCTTCTTTTCTTATCTGTGGCCAGGACCCCTGTGGGTGGCGGTGGTAGCGCGTACGGGAATCGCACCCGTCTTTCAGCCTTGAGAGGGCCGTGTCCTAACTGATAGACGAACGCGCCTATTGTCCGAGCAGCTTATTTCGCCGGAGGGCCGATGTCAATGGGAACAAAAAAAGAGCCGCCCTTGAACGGGCGGCTCGTGAGGGAAAAAACTGAATTACTTCTTCAGGCGGCGGCGGGCCAGGAAGGCGCAGGCCCCCATCACGCCAAGAGCAATCGTGCCGGGTTCAGGAATGTTGTTAGGAACCAAGCTGAAGCTCTGCATTCCATAAAGCTCTGGGGCAGTGGGAGGAGGCGATCCGACGGATTCGCCAAGTTGACTTATATTGATTGGAAGTGATTCGCCCCAAGGAGTACCCGGGGTGGCCATCGCTTCGGCCAAGCTGGTGATAGTGCCGCCGGCATTATACCAGCAAGCCAAGGCGACGGTCGCTGAAGCGGCAGTGGCAGGGGTGTTCGGAATCCCAGGATCGCTGGCGATGCTGGGCGTGATGAATGTGCCGATAACAGCCGCTTGGGAGGTCTGGCGCATGAACGTCGTATACTGGGCGACCGGCAGCAAGGACGAAACAGCATCACCTGTCCCCGGAGCAGCGTAGAGCTGCACGGTGAAGTTGTTGCCGTAGGTGTAGTTGATGGGAGTTCCGGCAGCACCGGAAGCACCGCCCAGCAACACACTGCCGTTGCCATAAGTTTGCGTTCCGGCCGGGATGTCCGTGGCTGTGTTGCCAGTTATCGCAACACCACTCGCCTGCGGCGTGTAGATGTGGAAGGTCAAATCGCTTTCGCGGTCATTGAAAACCACAGTGCCTTGAGCGTAAGCTCCGAGCGCCATAGCCGAGAACAGGCCGATCAATAGTGTTTTTTTCATAGTGTTTGATTAGGAATTGTTGGCGGTTATCAGATGGTTATACGATTCTCGTTCTTGTGTTAGTTGACGTTGAAGGTGCGGACCCAGAGGCTCGGATAGGAAGACGCGGTGCCAGGAGTGGTCGAACCATTGTAGTTGATTGTCTGACCATAAGCGACACCCGCGTGGTACCAGAAGCCTTGACCGACACCAACGGTGGGATTAATCGGCTGGCCTGCAGGGGCGTCCCAAGGCGCAGAGGAGAAGGTGTTGAATTCATCACCACTATAGATTTGATATCCAGGACTCGTCGAGGTGGATGGGTTGAAGATATACACAACGTCGCCATCCACTTCGGGCATCCCCAAGTCAACATCCAACCGGCCCGCTTGCGGAACCATGGAACTCAGCAAGGTAAAACCATTTGTCATGGTGCTATTTGTCAGAGCTCCCTGCAACACCGTGCCGACGAAGGTAAACGTGAGATTCGTGGTAAAACCATTGTGAACGAATATGGCTTCACCGGGATTCAACGTCGTACTGGTTGCAAAGGTTTGATCCCAAGGAATGAAAGGCAATACAGTGCTAAAGCTATCTACGGTCAAGATCGCGTAGTTGCCCTTGTTATACTTGTAAAAAGTTGTCCCGTCCTTGCTGCTGTCAAGCAGTTGGGAATCCAGCAAAGGAGAGAGGTTGTTGTTGGTGGTGTTCAACTGGTTCGCCATGATGGAGAATCCAGGGGGGCAGGTCACGTTAATATAACCAACCGCGTTTAGGGAATAAACTTGCGCCATAACGCACGCGCTCGACAGCGCGGCCACGACGCCCGACAGTAATAGTGTTTTTGTTCTCATATTTTCTAATGTTTTGTTGTCCGTGTGTGTGCGAACGTTCTCAAAAATCAAAGCCGCTGTCAACGTCTTTTTTTAACTTTTTGCAGTTTTTTTGCCTGATACGCTTCCATAAGCTTTGACCATCACACTTTTCACCATGCGGGGCAAATTGTAAAGAGATTTTTCAAATTATTTTTGAACGCGGATTTCGTCGCCATGATGTTACGCAAGTGGTTGAGCCACAATTAGTTGGATGACGAGCAGGTCTGCCCGCTGATAACGGGGCAGATGCATGCAGATGGGAAAAGAAGGATTCTGAACTCTTCATCTGCGTGTATCTGCGTCATCTGCGGACAGTTATTCTTTTGTTAGTTGTTGATTTACAACCAGTTTCAACGAATCTTCCACAGGGGAACTGGCCAGGGCGATGGCGGCGGCGGTTTGTTCGAGGGGAAATTGGTGGGTGATCAGGCCCCGAATATCCAGTTTTCGGCTGAAAATGAGGCTGGCAACCTCGTTTTGCAGGGTGAAATCGGAGGAGTAGCTGCCGATGAGGTCTTTTTCGTCAACGCAGATGGTGGAAAGGTCGAGGCTGGGGGGATCGGACGGATCGGTCAGATCGGTCGTATCGGTCCCATCGGTCGTATCGGACTTATAATACCTATGGGGCGTCTGGGGAAAAGCACCGGTGTGCAGCACCGCCCCTGCACCGCGATGGGTGTGGGCGAAGAGGAGGACTTTGCCGGAGCCGCGAACGAGTTCAAGTGCCTGCAATACAGCGGCTTGCGAAGGCACGGCGACTACGGCGGCGTCAAGGAACGAAGTGGGATGATCAGCGGCCCCGATGAATCGGGGCTGCCGCTTTGCCCGCCACTTTTGCCACTTGGCGGCGGCTTGGGAAACTTTGCGAGGCAGGCTGGCATCGTCGCCCCGGAAGGCGGCGGCGGCACCCCATTGCCGGGCCAGTTCCAGGCGGGAGTCCATGAGATCGGTGGCGAGGACGTTGATTCCACGCAAGCGCAAGAGGCCGGTGAACATGAGGCCGATCGGTCCCTGCCCCATGACCAGGACGGTGTCGCCCCTGAGCAGGGCAAGGCGGTTGACGGCCTTCAACACGGTGTTGACCGGCTCCAGCATGGCGCCTTCGAGAAAGGAGTTGCGCCGGGGGATTTTGACCACGCCGGCCAGGACAAACGGCATCACGCGGACGTATTCGGCGTAGCCGCCGCCGGCCGGCTCGAAACCGGCGGTGATGCCGGTGCGCTTGTATTGGGGGCATTGGGCAAAGGCGCGGTGACGGCAGAAATGGCACTTGAGGCAGGGAACGTGATGGTGGAGGGCCACGCGGTCGCCGACGCAAAATGGGGCGGACCGGATATCGCGGCGCGGCGTGCCTGTCTTGACGACAACGCCGGCGGTTTCGTGTCCGAAGATGCGTGGCGGGGTCAGGGCGCCGTGCTGGATCTTTTTGATGTCGGTCGGGCAGACGCCGCAGACGGCGACCTTGACGAGGAGTTCGCCGGGCTGGATGGCGGGGACGGGGACGGTTTCGAGCCGGAGGTCATTGGCGCCGCGATAAACGACGGCGCGCATGGTGGCAGGGATGGAGTCTTGCATAAACTCTTTATTCCAAAGTCAGATATTCCCGGAGTTTCTTGAGGGCGAGGGCGCGGTGGCTGATGGTGTTCTTCACGGCGTCGCCCAGTTCGGCGAAGGACTTGTCAAAACCATCGGGAATAAAAAGAGGATCATAGCCAAAACCGCCGGCGCCGGCCGGTTGCAGGCTGATGCGACCAGCGCAGACGCCCTCAAAAAGGAGGGTTTCGGAGGCGGGCGGCGTGGCGGATAATCTCCTCAGCGCCAGGACGCAGCGGAAGCGGGCGGTACGGCGGGCCAGCGGAACGCCCGCCAGGAGGCGCAGGAGCTTGGCGTTGTTGGCCGCGTCGGGGGAATTGACCGGGCCGCGGGTGTCCATGGCGGCGAAGCGAGCCGAGTGGACTTGGTAGGGACGCCTCGCCGAGGCGTCCGGGCTGTTGCGGGTGTCCATGGCAGCGAAGCGAGCCGAGTGGACGCCGGGCGCGCCGCCCAAGGCATCCACTTCGAGCCCGGAATCGTCGGCGAGGACGAGCAACGAGTGACCAGCCTCGAGCCCGGAGGCGGCGGCGAGGGGAGTGGAGGAGGATTCCACGGCTCCACGGAGCCTCGCGTTACGGTCTTCTTCTTCTCTTAATCTTAATCTTAATCCTAATCCTAATCTCCTCCCCGCTTCCCCTGCCCTGGATGTAGGAACAGGGCTGTTGGCGGCGAGCCAATCGGCCAGGGCGATGGCTTTTTTGGAGGCGTTGGCGGCGAAGGTGGCGCCGTCCTCGACGGCATCGGGCGCGGCCGGGAAATCAAGGAGGGTGAGGAATTGAAAATCGCCGGTCAGGACCTGGCGGATTTCGCGCGCCTTGTGGGCGTTGCGGGTGGCGATTAGAAGTGCAGTCATTGGCGGGAAGAGCCGACGGCCCCCCGATTGCCGATCAACTCGGACAGTTCATCCGCGCTCCCTGATTCGGCGGGTGGCACAGGCGACCCGCCTGTCCCGGTCGGCGACCCGCCGACCGGAACCGGAGACGACATTTTGTTGTCAAAGGCAATCATTTTGGAAAACGGTTGTCCGCGTTAATTTAACCATCAACTCATTTTTCTGACCCCATTTTTCTGACAAAGTCTTATTTGGTCAGCGATACCAATTGAACGCGCGGCCGGGCCAGGTTCACCCATTGGACGGTACGCAGCGGGCAGAGGCCGAGCAGGCAACGCAGTCGTTGCTCATAACATTAAGTCAGAAAGATGGGGTCAGAAAAATGGAAAGGAAATCATTATTCTCGCGGCAATCCAGCCACTGCTGCTAAGTTACTGAGGGTACGGTGGGGTACACTACAAAGGCGGAGTGCGCCCGTCCCCGGGCGCAGCAACGTGATAGAGCAGATAAGCCTTGGAAAACTTGGCTGCGCCCGCGCAGTCCGGGCTTGCTGCGCCCGAGGACGGGCGCACTCCTCTGTCGTCTATCCTGCGGCCTTGGCAGTAAC
>JBEKUQ010000211.1:0-5338 GCA_049514835.1 Verrucomicrobiota bacterium
GCGGAAGCCCGGGGCCGACGTATTCGGTGTCAATGGCAAACAATCCCATCTCCTGGCCGATCTTGCGGTGGTCGCGGCGCTTGGCTTCTTCCAACATCTTGAAATAGGCCTCCATCTCGGTCTTGTTTTTGAACGCCGTGCCGTAAATGCGCTGGAGCTGCGGATTTTTTTCGTCGCCTTTGTAATAGGCGCTGGCGACGGTGGTGAGCTTGAACGCCCCGATGTTGCCCGTGCGCATGACGTGCGGCCCGGCGCAGAGGTCCAGAAAATCGCCGCTCTTGAAATACGTAATCTGCTCGCCTTCGGGAATGTCCGCCAGATTGCCGATCTTGAATTTGCTCGGATGGCCCGGCCGCTCCGCCAGCGCGCCGAGCCGTCCGCTTTCGGCGTCCTTCAACGCCTGCTCGCGCGTGACGACCATTCTCTCGAAGGGATGGTTGGCCTTGATTTCCTTTTTCATCTCGGCCTCGATCTTTTCAAAATCCTCCGGCGTGATGCGATGCGCCAGGTCCACGTCGTAATAGAAACCGTTTTCGACGGGCGGGCCGGCGGCAAATTGGGCATCGGGCCAAAGGCGGAGGATGGCGGTGGCCATGACGTGCGCGCAGGAATGGCGGAGCCGTTCCAGATCGGTCATTTTACGTTCGTTTTCCATGAGAAAGTTTGGGCGTCAGATCGCGAAAACAGCCCTTAATGAACTCAATTCCCTGGCAAAATCAAGTCCTTGGTCTGGCCGTTCCATTGGACGGTGACCTTGTCCTGGGTGATGGCGAGGATGCGGACGTCGCCGATCTGTTCGTTTTGGGCGCGGATTTGACCGTTGATGGCGGCTTTGGGATTGTTGCGATTGTAGAAAATGCCCTGGAGTTTCAATTCGGGAAAAGGCGGCGGCGCGGGCGGAGGCGGCGGGGGAGCAACGGCCACGGCGGCAGGAGGGGCGGAGGCGGCGGGCGGCGGCGTCACCACGGCGGGCGGGGGCGCGGGAGCGGGAGCGGGAGCGGGCTCGGCTTTGGGCGGAGGTGTCACTACAGCGGGCGCGGCGGCATTGGCGGCAGCAACGGGCGGCGGGGCAATGACGTGACGGGTAAGAGTATGCCAGAACAAGGCGCCGGCCGCGATCAACAGTATAATGATGGAAACACCAACCAACTCCGGGACAAAGGAACGGCGGGACTCGGGGGCCGGCTGCATGACGGCATGGGAGCCGTTGTCGCGCGGGCGGCTTCTTTCCGATTGGCTGGCGCGCTTGAGGGCGTCGTTGATCAGGCTCATACTTCGATGTGTCCTTCCAATTCGCGGACGGCGGTGCCGACCATGCGGTAATCAATTTTGTCGCGCTGCTGGACGTAGCCGGCGAGGAGGCACTTGTCGCAGACGGTGTTGATGAGGCGGGGAATGCCGCCACTGTAACGGAAAATGCGCCACACGGCCGGGGCGGTGAAATAAGGCGCGCCGTTGGCCCCCGAAACTTGCAGGCGATGCTGGATGTACTGGCTGATTTCGCCGTGGCGCAAGGGATGGAGATGGTAGCGGATGGAAATGCGCTGGCGCAACTGGCGGAGGCTGTGCTCGTTGAGGCGGTCGCGCAATTCGGGCTGGCCCAGGAGGACGATTTGCAGGAGTTTGCGCTCGTCGGTTTCGAGATTGGAAAGGAGGCGGACTTGTTCGAGAAGTTCGCGGGTGAGGTCCTGAGCTTCGTCAATAATAAGAACGGTGTCCTTGCCGCGCTCGACCTGCTGGAGGAGGAAGCGGTTGATCTCGGCGACGGTTTCCAGGCGGTCCAGGCCCTTGACGTGCAGGCCCAGTTCCATGGCGATGGCCTTGATGAGCTGGTCGGCGTCGAGGACGGGGTTGAGGATGAGGGCGGTGGAGAACTGCGGGCCGAGTTGTTCGAGGAGGGCGCGGCAGAGGGTGGTTTTGCCGGAGCCGACTTCGCCGGTCAACTGGACAAAGCCCTTGCGCTCGCGAATGCCGTAGAGCAGATGATTGAAGGCTTCGCGATGCTTGGCGCTGAAGAACAGGAACCGCGGATTGGGCGTAATATTGAAGGGCGGTTCTTTCAGCCCATAATAGTCCAAATACACGTCCTTTGCATAGCCTAAATCGTGCCGGAATGGAAGGAAAAAGTGGGAAAGGCCTTTGGGAATGGTGAATAGTGAATAGTGAATGGTGAAAGGCGGTGTCAGAAAAGCGGGGGCAGAAAGGGGAAATGCTAGATGATGAAGGATAATTTATAAATGCTAAATGATCAATGCAGCCACTTGCCAGATAAGATAATAAAACTCCCATGTCGGCCAAAGTTGCTGTAACGTTTGGCCGTGTCCCTTGTCTGGATGAGGTGGAACACGGCGGCCAGGGTGGAAGCGCAAAGCAACCCCCAGCAGCCAGCCGGAAAATTGAAACCATTGAGCTTATGAAAAAATCTATCGCCGTCGCGCTTTTCAGTTTGAACCTGGCATGGGTTGGCCCGGGCACGCAAGCCCAGGAAGCCGCCGCTCCCACCGCCCCGGATATTATGGCCAAACTGGCCGCCAAATACGCCGGACTGACCAGCCTGGCCGTCACGGGGCGCGTCATCACGGATATTGACATGTCCGGCGGAAAAGACCCCGCCACGCCGCCCAAGACCGACGCTTTGAAATATGACGCGGGCCAGCCGGGAAGAGTGACGACCTTCAGCATCCGCCTCGCCAAGCCGGACTTGTATCGCGTGGAATGGTCGCAAATGGTGACGGAAAGTTACACGCAGACAGGCGCGGCGTGGTCCAGCGGCAAAGGCGATTTTCTGTTGCTGGCCGGCAAGCAGCGGGCCATCGAGGGCGGCATGGACATGGCTCTGGCGAGCGCGACCGGGGTTTCCGGCGGGGTGGCATCCACCCTGCCTCCTGTCTTCTTCCAGCACAAGACGAACGCGTTGCAACTCACGGCCAACCTGGTCCTGCTGCCGGAGGAAAAGATCGGCGAGGAGTCATGCTACGTCGTTTCCGGGGAGATAGCCGGGCAAAAGTTGATTTTCTGGATCACCAAGGATTATTTGCTGAAACAAAAGAGAATGGTGCTGGGCGGGGAAATGAAGATCCCGGAAATGAGCGATGAGGATGTGAAGAAGGCGTTGAGCGCGACGGGTCAGGAGACGACGCCGGAGGCCATTGCCAACATGAAGACCATGATGAAAACCGTGCAGGCCACGAGTTCGAAAATGAAAGGCTCGATCACGGAAAAATACGACACCTTCCAAGCCAACCCGGTCTTGACCAAGGAATCGTTCGAGAACGCGTCGGAGGCCGCGGGCAAAACTGGAAACTGAAGCGCGCGTCATGACGCCGAGCGCAACGGGACAAGGGCTACAGATGGGGAGTCCGGGGCTGTGATGGCAGAGGAGGCCAGCGACGGTCATAGACCGCCGCTACAAGGCCGGCGGGGCAAGAGAGTATTGAATGGTGAATGGTGAATTAGGAAATTGTGGCAGAGGCGCCTCCGGGGGAAGTCGTCAAGCGCAGGGCGGGAGGCGGGGGATTGGAAATTCGAAATTGGAGATTTGGGATTTCAACAGGCGTGGACGGTTGTAGTCCTTACGTTGAAGGCGGGCTTGAATGGGGCGTGGGAAAGGTGTAGTTTATGAATGATGAAACTGCGACTGGATCTGCTGGAGCATTTGACGGACGAGGACATCCTGGAGGAGGTCCTGGCGAACAATCACCGCTACAAAGCCGAGCCGCTTTTATCAAAAACCGGGGTTGGGAGTCTGTCGTCGGCCTCAACCGAGGAGCGTGCGCAAGAGGAGGCGCGCAGCACGGCCAGAATTCAGAGAGCTATGCAGCGGTTGAAGCAGAGTGGCGGCAAAAACAAAACGCCGTCCAATCCCTCGCCGAAACGATAGAGTTTCTGCGGCAATGTCATCGCCGCGCCCCGTTTCTTTTCTTCAACGGCAACACTTTTGCCGATGTCGGACGCACCATCGTGGATTTCGTTTTCGCTGACCTGGCCACCGGACGCCGCCGCGAGGTGATGTCGGCCGTGGCGCATTACATTGCCGGCGTGCTGCCGTGGGAGGCGATGGTGGAGATTGTGGAGTCGCTGTCGGCAAGCGCCGACTTGAAACCGGGCGACCGCGTGAAGACGCTGCGGGGTTCGTTGCGCGGGAAGATCGTCCGCATCCTGGGGGACGGGCGGATGGTGTGGAAGCCGGACGGCACGGAAGGGGAGTTGACCGGGCTGCCGGAAAGCCTTTGCGCGGATGACAAAAAGGAAGGGTGAATTTAAGAGGCGGGATGCGAGAGATCGCCAGAGCGGCGGAATTGGCGATTTGAAATTTGAAAGGAATGGCGGGGTCGGGTAGGGTGGTGGCATGAATCTGGAAGATCATCTGGGGGACATTTTGTGCAAGGGTCGCGCCGCCTCGGGCGTGGCGGCTTCGGCGGCGGCGGCGGCGGCGGGATTGAGCGTGGCGGAGTGGAACGTTCTGGAGGGAACGGGCCAGGCGGCAAAAGGGCTGAATTTTGCGGCGCTGGGCCGCGTGCTCGGCCTGGACGGAAGCAAGCTGGAACGGCTGGCGCAAGGGTGGAAGCCGGCGGCGGCGGATTTGTCGCAGTGGCGGGAGTTGCGGCAGATCAGCACAACGGCGGGCGGCAACACGGTCAATTGTTATCTGGCCTGGGATGAAGTGACGCGGGAGGCGGCTTTGTTTGACACGGGTTGGGAGGCGGCTCCCGTCCTGGAATTGCTCCAGGGCAACCATCTGGATTTGCGGCATCTTTTTATCACGCACCTGCACGAGGACCACGTGGCCGCGATGGGGGAGATTCGGGAATGGTTTCCCAAGGCGCATTTGCACAGCAATGCCAGGAGCGCGCCGCTGCAGCAGCGCAACCGCGCCAACGATTTCATCCACCTCGGCAGCCTGCGCATCACGCATCGGGACACGCCGGGCCACGCGGAGGAAGGTGTCACTTATATTATTGGCAACTGGCCGGACGACGCGCCGCACGTCGCGGTGGCGGGGGACGCGATTTTTGCCGGTTCGATGGGGCGGGGCAATCAATCGTGGGAACTGGCGCGGCAAAAGGTGCGGGAGCAAATCTTGTCGCTGCCGGGCGGGACGCTGCTCTGCCCCGGGCACGGCCCGGTCACGACGGTGGCGGAGGAGAAGGCGAACAACCCGTTTTTTTGACGGGGCGGATCTAGTCGCCGATGATTTTGACGAGGACCCTTTTGCGGCGGCGGCCGTCGAACTCGCCGTACAAGACGGGGTCCCAGGGGCCGAAATCGCGGCGGCCGCGCGTGAGGGCGACGACGACTTCGCGGCCCATGACCTGGCGTTTCCGGTGGGCATCGGCGT
>JBEKUQ010000212.1:0-5330 GCA_049514835.1 Verrucomicrobiota bacterium
CCTCCACCTCACCCGCCAGTTCGACGGCTTTCGCGGCGAGGGCCTCTACCGTTTCCTCCAATATGTCGAGGCCCAGCAGGAAAATGAACTGGACGTCGAGCCGGCCGGACAACCCTTGCGCGACGCCGTCCGCCTCATGAGCATTCATCAGAGCAAGGGCCTGGAATTCCCCATCGTCGTCCTGGCCGATCTGGGCAAGCGCTTCAACCTCGAAGACCTCCGCGGCCGCGTCATTCTCGACCAGGATTTGGGCCTCTGTCCCCAGGTCAAGCCCCCGGGCCTTTCCCAATTCTATCCCAGCCTCTCCCATTGGCTCGCCCAACGCCGTCTGAAACGCGAAACCTGCGGCGAAGAACTGCGCCTGCTCTACGTCGCCCTCACCCGCGCCGCCGACCGCCTCATCCTGTGCGGCTCGGCCCGCCGCAGCGCCTTCTCCGAAAAATGGCCCCTCGCGGCCCAACGCGGTCTGGGCGCCGCCGATATTCTCGCCGGGCGCAGCTACCTCGACTGGCTGGGCGCCTGGCTGGTCCTTCATGCCGGCCCGCAGGCCGCCGCCCAATCCGGCGGCAATTCGCTCCTGACTTGGCAAATTGTTGACGATGACCAGGAACCAGCCTCCGCCCCGGCCAAACCGCCGGCCCTGGCCGCCGCTCCCTCGCCGGACGCCGACGAACCGTTCCTCCGTCAGTGCCGCCCGGCCTTGGACTGGCGCTATGGCTTCGAGGACGCCACCCGCCGCGCCGCCAAATCTTCCGTTTCCGCCCTGCGCCGCCTCCTGGCCGACGAGGAGGATGACCTCTCGGAATTATTGTTTACTCCCGCGCCCGACACGCGCGCCCAAGCGCCGCCCGGCCCGCTGTCCGCCGCCGAGACCGGCACCGCTCATCATGCCTTTTTGGAAAACCTCGCCCTGGCCGAAACCGGCGGCGCGGCCCGCTTGCAGGCCGAAGCCGCCCGCCTGTGCCGCGAGGGCGTGTTGTCGCAGGCGCAGGCCGCCTGTCTGGATTTCAAGGCGCTGGCCGCCTTTTGGCGCTCCGACGTAGGCCGGCAAATACTCGAGTGGCGCGGTCAAGTGCGGCGCGAAGTCGCCTTCACCGCCCGCTTTTCCCCCTCCGAACTGGAACACTTGCGCGGCGATGACGCTAAATTGGGGGACGAACAACCCCCGTCTTCGTTGGTAGGGCGGGCAGTCCCCTGCCCGCCGTCGGGTGACGGGGTAGGACTCAACCTCGAACTCACTTCCTTCGGCGGGCAGTCCCGCCCTGCCGGGAGCCCTGCCATCCCCTCCTCGCCGAATACTTCCGTCGAAGAATTCGTCATCGTCCAAGGCGTGATAGACCTGGCCGTCCTCCTGCCCGAGGAAATCTGGGTGCTCGATTTCAAAACCGACCATTTTGCCGAACCGGATTTGCCGGCCAAGGTCCGCCTCTACCGTCCGCAACTCTCCCTTTACGCCCTGGCCATCGCCCGCGTTTTCGCCCGGCCCGTCACCCGCCGCTGGCTCCATTTCTTCGCCCTTCCCCGCACCGTCGAACTCTTGACCCAAGTCTGATTCAGGCGTAAGTGTGCCTGCATGAAATCTCTTCCGGCCATTTTTCTGGTGCTCTCGCTCATGACCTCCGCTTCCTTGGCAGAAACGCCGTCCGCCGAACAAGTCCTCGCCGGCGCCAAGACCAGGGCGGCCGCGGAACAGAAGGCCATCTTCGTTCATTTCGGCGCTTCCTGGTGCGGTTGGTGCAAGAAGCTGGACGCCTACCTCGACCAGCCCGACGTCAAACCCGTTTTTGAAAAGTACTTCGTCCCGGTCAAACTCGTCATGGGCGAGCACCCGCCGCAAAAGGCCCTCGAAAATGCCGGCGCCGATGACCTCGCCAAAAAGCTGGGCGGTCCTGGCTTTCCCTTCCACGCCTTCCTCGATGCGCAAGGGGCGCTCATCGTCAATTCCAACCGCGAGCCGGGCGGGCAAAACATCGGCTATCCCGCCGAACCGGCCGAAGTGGATTGGTTCCTGCAAATGATCAAGAAAGCCGCCCCCAAAATCACCGCCGCCGACCTGAAAACCCTCGAAACCCCGTTGCGCACTCCGCCTCCCGCTGCCAACGCAAAATGATCCGCCGCCGTGGCACCTGCTTTGCGCTGGTCTTGCTTCTTGGCCTGACGGCTTGTCAATGTCTGAAGACCGAAACCAGCCAGACCGTGTCTCCGGCGGAAAAATCGCCGGAGGGCATGCGCTTTCTGATTCAGGCTGATTCGTTGGACGCCCTCCTGCAAAAGGCCAGGCCCGACCTCCACTGGACGGATCCGGATGGCTCGGCCATGTTTCTGTGGATTCAAACCACCAATGGCCCGGGGCATTGGACATTCGTCATGGACCAAGCTCATTACCTCACACAGCGCGGCCATTCATTCTTTGCTTTTTTGGATGAATCCTCCGCCGCCGGATTGGAATTTCTGCATCCGCTCAGCCAGTTCCTCGTGCTGAAATTTGTGCGCTCGCCCATGGAATTTCCTGCCGGCGATCATGGCGACGGCAACGTGAGCTTTGCGGACTTGCTTTCAACAAATAAAGACGGCTCGGCCCTTTTCAGAATTGTGTACTGCTCAAATTCCGGCTTTAGGGCCGGACAGGAAGAAATCAAAACCTGCCTGGTTTACATTTCCGCCGACGGGCAATGCCATCTCGCCACACGGGATTTGGGACATGAAGGCGCTTATCCGCACGGCGCCATTGGTGGCCGCGATGGTTTTGAGTTTCAAATCGTGTGGAAATCCAGACGGCCGGCGGTTCCCTTCGAGATCAGGCTCCGCGCCTTTGCTGATACCTATGAGACGGGCGAATACTCGGACACGCGCGATTACACGACTTATCAGGACGGCCTTCTCGTCGGCGCCCGCCTGCCTTTGCAGGCGAAAATGAGCAAGACGCGCTACGTGGAAGGCGACGGCCAAATGACTTTGCTGTCTTTGGCCGGCGTGCTGACCTCCTTTTACTCCTCATGGATCACGAGTGACTGGATACCGCAGGGGCAACAACCCAAAATCGAGGCGCAAGTCATGGCTGCCTGGCTTGTGGAATTGCTGCGCTTGAACCCCAGCCTCGGCGTCAATCAGACTGTTCCGAAAGGACAAAGCATCATCACCATCCCCGACGAGGGGCAGGTCGGCGGTGCAATCTATGAGCGGATTCGCCCCGAGATTAATCCTGCTCGATAAAACTTCCTTCTGCGCCCGTCCTGCTTTTTCCGATGCTTTAGCATTTAGCATTTATCATTTAGCCTTTGTCTTTTCCCCCTCCTGCAATCGCACCAGCGCGCGCCGCACCATTTGCCCCTGATACGTGTAGCCGGGCGCCAGCGTCTCCTGGATCACCGCGCTCGCTCCCGCCGCCGCATCCTGCAGTAGCTGATGGCGCTTGACATCGAACGGTTCCCCCGCCAGCGGCGTCACCGCCCCCAATCCCGCCCGCCGGCTGATGTCGCGGCAGGCATTTTGAAAAAGGCCGATCTGCTCCGCCAGCCCCGGCTGGCCGGATTGCATCGCCGCCTGGAACAGCCCATACACCTGGTCCAGCATCCGCACCACGATTTCCACCCATTCGCCTTCGCTCCGCCGCAGTTTCTCCGCTTCCAGCCGCAGATGGGCCTTTTCGGCATCGTTGGCCTTTTGTAGAAACTCCGTGAAGGCCCTGGCTTCCGCCGCCATGTTCCGCGCCAGGTCGCTGGCCGTTTGCGCCGTCTTCGCCGCGCCGTCCTGCACCGCTTGCCATTGCTCCGTGGAGTTGCTGATTTGATTGGCCAATTCCTCCAGCTTTTGAATCTTGGCGGCGGCCTCGGCCAGCTTTTGCGCCTGGGCCAGCGTCCGGCTGTGGGCGCTGCGCAGCAGAAACGGCGTCAGAAGAACGCCCGCCCCGGCCGCCGCGCAAAAAACCAGCCCCGCCGCCTCCCACCAAAGCAGCGGACGGTGGCCCCACTGCCACAGCAGCACCGCCGTGCCCATCAACCATCCGTCCGCCAGCACAAAAGGCCAGATCGGCAGGCTTTGCGAATCATTCGTCATCCCGGCAAGGTTAGAGCCAAAATCCCCCTTGCAAAGCGCAATTTTGAGAATCCGCCCCGCCTCCGTGTCCCATTTCCAAACAGTTCCGCCCCCCCCGCCTCGCCAACTCCGCGGGTGCATTTCGCTTTTTTGCGCTCCCCTCTTCATCCTAATCTCCCTCTTCATCCTAATCTTGCTTTTCGAACGCAGCAGGGAGATTAAGAGCAGGATTAAGATTAAGATGACAAGCGGAACCCGAAAATGCACCCCGTCTCCACCCCGGCCGGCCCCGGCGGCATTGACATGGCAGGCTATTTGCTCTATTAAAAAAGGGCGAAAGGCGCCGTTTTGCGAGTGCCCTGAGCGTTCAACAGTTCCATGAAGTTTTGCTTTCCAAACCGGGGACGGACAGTTGCCGGGGTGCGCGCTTTTACGCTGGCGGAGGTCATTATGGCCGCGGCCATTGCCGCCCTGCTTTGCACCGCCGTCGTCAAGTGCTATTTCATCAGCTCCTACCGGTCCCAATACGCCGCCTGCTCCCTCGCCGCCAACATGCAGGCCATGAAGAAAATCGAGCAGGCCATCTACGCCAACTGGATTCCCAACTACGGCGTCACCAACGTCTTCAACCCGGCCTTGACCAATATTGACCAGGAAGACTTGGAAATGCCCGTCGCCCTGACCAATGTCCTCACCTGCACCAACTACACCACCATCACCCAGCTTTCCACCAACCCGCCCTACCTCATGATCCGCGTGGATTGCGTCTGGGGGTTCAACGGCCTGGCCACCTACACCAACACCGTCGCCGTCTTGCGCGGCCCCAATCTATGAGGCCCGCCATGCCCTATCCCGGCCGCCGCCGCCGCCCAAGCGGGTTCACCGTGGCCGAATTGATGGTCGCCAGCGCCACCCTCATCATGGTCTTTGGCGCCGTCATCGCCATCAACTTGTGGGGCCTGGCCATGACCCAGCGCAGCTCCATCTGGAACGTGACCGGTGACGACGCCCGCAAAAGCATGGCCATGCTCCACCAGGACGTCCGCACCGCCTACGCCATTTACGTCGGCAACGGCAGCCTGGCCGGTTTCACCAACGCCGGCTCCACCAACATCCAGGCCGGCAACGCCTTGAAACTCTTTGCCAGCACCAACACCAACAGTTGGACCCTCTACTACTACGACCCGGCCGTCAGCACCCTTTACCGCACCAACTGGGACGGCACCTCCGTCGGCGACTTCCGCACCGTCTCCGCCAACCCCATCACCAACGACAACTATATTTTCACCATGCAG
>JBEKUQ010000213.1:0-5314 GCA_049514835.1 Verrucomicrobiota bacterium
GCAGGAGGTGACGTTTGGCAAGTTCCGGCTCAAGGCCTACCAGCAGACCGTGCGCAATTTCTGCCAGCGGCTGCGCGAGTTTTGCCAGGGGCGCGGGATCAATTTTTTCAGCGTCCTTTCCGACACGTCGCTGGAGCAATTGCTCCTCAAGCAACTGCGCCAATCGGAGGTGTGGGGTTGATCGCCCCGGTGTCCACGAGCCAGCTCAGGCTTCAGGCGGGCAAAGCTGCTCCACGGATGACGGAATCCGGATTAAAATCTACCACAAAAACGTGGGCGACGGCGTGTCCTGGAAGGTGGATTCGACGTGGACATGGGTGGCGCCCACCTGGCGCAGACGTTCATTGATGACGCGAAGGGCGATTTCGGGGCGGTTGCATTCGCGGCTGAGATGCCCCAGGTAAAGACGGCCCAGGCTGGCGGAGACAATCTGCTCGATCAGGTCGGCCGCGCCGTCGTTGGAGAGGTGCCCATGGCGGCTGAGGATGCGTTGCTTCAAACTCCACGGACGCCGCGGATCGTCGCGCAGCATTTGAACATCGTGGTTGGCTTCCAGCAGCAGAACGTTGGAGGCCCGGATGCGTTCGACCACCAGCTTGGAGGCGTGGCCCAGATCGGTGAGGATGCCGATGTTGCCGGAGGGCGTGTGCAGAAGAAATCCCACCGGATCGCTGGCGTCGTGCGGAATGGAGAAGGTGTCCACCGTGATGTCGCCCACTTCGAAGGAGGCGCCGGTCTCGAAGACGCGGGCGTCAATTTGGATTTGCAACTGCGCTTCGATGCCTTCCTTGGTCAGGCGGTTGCAATAAACCGGCAGGTGCAGCCGCGCGGCCAGACCGGTCAGCCCGGCAATGTGGTCGGCGTGCTCGTGGGTGATGAGGATGCCGTGGACCGTTTCCGGCGAACGCGCGATCGTGCCCAGGCGCTGGCGGATTTGGCGTCCGCTTAAACCCGCGTCAATGAGCAGACGCGTGTTGGGCGTTTCCAAGTAAGCGCAATTGCCGCCCGAACCACTGCCCAAAATGGTGAAATGCACCGGCACGCCGCACGTTAGAAAGCCACCTTCCGCCCGGCAATCTTTTTCGGAAGAAAAGGCGTTTGGCGCGGGGCTGGATCCGGGAAGGCTTGAGGCGAGGCGGGGGAACTTCTTCTGCGGCGGTCATAGACCGCCGCTACAGGGGTGCGGGTGCGGCGGTTCAGCGCGCCTTGAGTTGGAAAAAGGTGGAGGGTCCGGCGGTGGTGTTGGTGACATAGATCTGGCCGCCGATCACCGTCTGCGCCGAGGTGTTGGTCTGCCAGTTGGCGGGAGACCCCAGGTTGGTGCTGTATTCCAGCAAGAAGGAGACGCTCGAACTGGGCCAGGAGAGCACCACCCCGGGCGGCGCCGTCAGACGCTGGATGCCCAGCGTCCTTTGCGGATCTGTCAAATAGACAACCTTCGCGCTGGCCGTGTTGTCCTGCGGGTTGAGGTTGCCTTCCAGAAAATTCAGCGAGGCGGTGTTGACCAGGTCTCCGCTGGCCGAAGCATTGCCGGTGATGGTCACGGTCAATCCAAAGTTGTTGGTCAAAATGCCGGCGTTGCACGTGACCACGCCGTTGCTGAAGGAGCAGGCCCCCAGCGTGCTGCTGGCGCTGATGTAATTCAGCGAGGCCGGCAGCGGATCGGAAATGGTCAGCCCGGAGACGAGGGATGGCCCTTCATTGGTCACCGTCAGGGTGTAAACCACATTGGTGCCCGGGCCGAGCACCGGAGAGGAGGCGGTTTTGGCCAGCACCACCAGGCTGGGACGGGTCACGGCGAAGGAGGCGGCGCTGACCGAGCTGCCGTCCGGGGTGAAAACAGTGAGGGGGCCGCTGGCGGCGTTATACGGCACGACGACCTGTACTTGACTGTTGCTGGCGGAGGACGGCCTGGCGTTCACGCCGTTGAACTGCACGTTGGTCACGTTCAAAAGCCCGGTGCCGTAAATGCTGACCACCGAGTTGGTGGGGCCAACCAGCGGGCTGAAGCTGTTGATCTTGGGCAGCACCTTGAACACGTTGGTGTCAATGAAATTGCCGCCGGGCGCGCTCACCATCATCAGGCCGGTGCTGGCGTTGGCGGGCACGGTGGCGGTGATTTGATTGGACGTGGCCGTGAAACTCCACGGCACGCCGTTGACCGTCAGCGCCGTGGCGTTGGTGAAGTTGCGCCCGGTGATGGTGACGGTGGCGTTGGCGATCGCGCTGGAGGGCGTGAAGTTCGTAATCCAAGGCTGAAGATAAAACAGGGTGGAACTGAGGCCCGTGCCGCCGCTGTTGAGGAGGCTGATCGGGCCGGAAGTCGCCGCGGGAGGCACCACAGCCTGCACTTGATTGTAGCTCGTGAGGGGCGTGTAGCTGGCGGCCGTCCCGTTGAACTCCACCCCCGGCGCGCCCAGGCTGGCAAAACTGCCGGAAATGGTCACGGTCATGCCCTGGACTCCGTTCGACGGGGAAAATCCCGTAATGATGGGACCCGCGCCCGTGACAATGAAATTGCTGCTCGTGGTGAAGGTGGACGATCCGAGCGAAACGGATATCGGCGCATTGGTGGCCCCGGTTGGAACGGCGACTTGGAGTTGGTTGGGTTGCGTGACCGTAAAGCCCGCCGCGCTCTTGCCGCCGAACTTCACGCTCATCCCCGTGGCGAAATTGAAGCCGTCCAGTGTCACGTTCGTCCCGGGACCCGCCGCCGCGGGATTGAAATCCAGGATGACCGGTCCGGGGCTGGTCAGAAAATTGGAACTGGTGGTGAAGCTGCCGTGCGCAGAAACGACGGTGATCGGCCCGTTGCTCGCCCCAGGGGGAACGACCAATTGAATCTGAGTGTCGTTGGACGCGGTGATGTAAGGCGAGCCAGGCAGCAGCGTCACGCCGGCGAAAATCAGCTTGGTCATGGAGTTGAAGCCGAACCCGTCAATAATAACATTCGCGTTGGCCGCGCCGAAAGAGGGATTGAAATCCGTTATGCCGGAGGTGAATCCGGTCCGGAAAACATTGCTGCTCACGCAAACGCCGTTGGTGGTGCTGACGGTGATGAGCCCGTTGGTCGCGCCGTTCGGCACCACCGCCTGAAGCTGCGTGGCCGCCACCACCGTGACGCTGGTCGAATTGGAACCGCCGAACTTTACCGTGGTGCCATTGGTGACGAAATTGGAGCCGTCAATCACCACCGTCGTGCCGTTGGTTCCGAAGGCCGGCGAAAAAGCGGTGATGGTGGGAGCGGCGCTCACCACAAAGTCGCCGGCCGTCACCGCCGTCCCGGCGCTGGTGCTGACCGTGATCGGACCGTCGGCGGCGTTGGTGGGCACCACGGCCACGACCTGGTTCTGCGCCGTGACCATGCCGTTGACCGGGCTGGCCCCGGTGAAAGTCACGGTCGTGCCGCCCATGACAAAATTGCCGCCGAAAATGGTGACGGCCGTGGGATACGCTCCGCTGGCCGGGTTGAAGGAGCTGATGTAGGGAGCCACCGTGAAGGTCCCGGCACTGGCGCTGGTCACCCCGGCCACCACCACGCTGAGCGGCCCGCTGCCCGCGCCCAATGGCACCACCACCTGAAGCTGGCCGGAGGAGATTATTTGGAAATCGGCGTAAGTGGCCCCGTTGAAGAGAAAATTGGTCGCGCCCGAAAACCCGGAACCGTTCACCGTCACCACTGTCCCCACCGGCCCGGAGGTGGGGAAGAAACCGCTGATCGCAGCCCCGGCTTGCATCGCGAGCCAAAAAAACGGCCCCAGCGCCGCCATTGGCACGGCACGCCGCCAACTCCTGGATTTACGCCTTCGCAGTCTCAGCATAACAGTCCCGGACAAACTGCCCAATGGCCGCAACCTCCTCCTCCCCGGCCACAGTATGCCCTTTGACGAATTCGCGCCACTCAATTCTCAGTCCCGCCTCCTTTAACAAGGCCACTTGCTGGCGCGTCATCTGGATCGGGATGAGCGGGTCATCCGTCCCGTGGGTGAGCAGAAACCGCTGCTGGCGCGCCACCGGCGACAACTCCCGGAGCAATCGTTCCGGTTCATCCACGTAGCCGCTGATGCCCACGATCCCCGCCAGCCGCCGCGGATAACGCGCCCCGATTTCAATGGCCATGAGGCATCCCTGCGAAAAACCGCAAAACACAATCTGATCGGCGGGATAATCCGTCAATCCATCCAGCAACTCGAACAGCTTTTGCCGGCTCGCCGCCACGCCCACCCCCGATTCTATGTCATACCACGACCAGCCCTCGTAGTAGCGATCGGGGGCGTTGACAAGTAGAAAATTAAGCCACGGCAATTGCAGGGCCTCCGGCAGCCACAGCCAGCCCTCCAGGCTGTCGCCCAAACCGTGCAGCACCACCATGAGGCGGCGGCTGGCCGCATCGCTCGCGGGGATGAACTTGGTTCGCAACATCGCCTTACTTCCGGGAGACCCCGGCCAACGGGCTGGGCGCCAGCTTGAAGCGCGGATACTTGCCGTCGCTCTGGCTCGCGGCCGCTTCGGCGGAGGTCGTGGATTCGGCCAGTTGAATGAATTCGTTCTGGCTGCGGTGCGCCGGGCCGCCGGCGCGGCGCCGGGGCCGCGTGTAGGAGCCGCCCGCCTGCAAAAAACGCGCCTTCACGTCGTCCCGCAGCATGATCTCCAGCAATTCCCCTCTGATCCGCTCCCGCAAATTGCCGTCTTCCACGGGAAAAACCACCTCGATGCGCCGGAAAAAATTGCGCGGCATCCAGTCCGCGCTGCCGACGAAAACCTCCGGCTGGCAGGCGTTTTCAAAATAAAAAATCCGGCTATGCTCCAAAAAACGGTCCACAATGCTCCGCACCGTGATGCGGTCGCTCACGCCCTTGACCCGCGGGCGCAGGCAGCAGGTCCCGCGCACGATCAAGTCAATGGGCACGCCCGCCTGCGAGGCGCGGCAAAGGGCGGCGATGATGAGCGGGTCCACCAGCGCGTTCATTTTGGCGATGATGCGCGCCGGCAGGCCCATTTTCGCATGGACCGCTTCGCGCTCGATCAGCGCCAACATGCGCCGGTGCAGTTCAAAGGGCGCCACCAGCAGCTTTTTCGTTCCCTGAAACTGGCAGATGCCGGTGAGCAGATTAAAAAGATTCGTCGCGTCCTCGCCAAAGGCCGGTTTGCACGTCAGCAGGCTCAAGTCGGTGTAAAGACGGGCCGTGGTGGGATTGTAATTGCCCGTGCCCAGATGCAGATAGCGGCGGATGCCGTCGCTGTCCTTCCGCACCACCAGGCACATCTTGGCGTGGATCTTGCACCCGACCAGCCCGTAAACGACATGCACCCC
>JBEKUQ010000214.1:0-5310 GCA_049514835.1 Verrucomicrobiota bacterium
GTGTTGCTGCAATTCAATCGCGCCGCCAATCTGCTCCATCGCCTGAGCCTGGCGGGCAAACAGCCGCGGTGGATCGCGCAATGGCTGGACCAGGGCAAGCCGCCGGAACTACTGGAAATCCAGCGCGCCGCCGCGTTGAAGAACGAAGTTCCCCGCGTCATCCGACCGGACATCATCCTGACCGAAACCGGCCCGTGCATGACGGAACTGGACAGCGTTCCCGGCGGCATCGGCCTGACGGCGTGGCTCAACCAAACTTATTCGGACCCGGCCCTTGGCGGGCCGGGCGTCCTGGGCGGGGCCGACGGGATGATGCGCGGATTTGCGGGAATCTTCGGCGGGGCGAAATCCGTCCATATTGTGATTTCCGAGGAGGCGCAAACCTACCGGCCCGAGATGAACTGGCTGGCGGCGCAACTGGGGGAAAGATTCCAGGTCCGCGACGCGGGCTTCACCCAGTTTGAGGAGGGCGACGCGGTTTATCGTTTTTTTGAATTGTTTGATCTGGCGAACGTGCCCGCGGGCAAAAGAATAATGGACATGGCGCTGGCGAAAAAGATCCGGCTGACGCCGCCGCCGCGGCCGCTCTTCGAGGAGAAAATGCTGTTCGCGCTGCTCTGGAACCGCAACCTGCGCGGTTTCTGGCGGCAGGAATTGGGCGAAGGCTTTCTGGAGCGGCTCCAGCAACTGGCGCCTTACACGTGGCTGGTGGACCCGGGGCCGCTGCCGCCGCAGGGAGCGTTCCCTGAATTAGGTTTGACAGATTGGAGCCAGCTCAAGTTCCTTTCGCAGCGGGAGCGCGCCTTGCTGCTGAAAATCTCCGGCTACTCGGAAAAGGCCTGGGGCGCGCGGGGCGTGCATCTGGGCAGCGATCTTTCGACCGCGGACTGGAGCGCCGCCGTGGACGAAGCGATCCGGTCGTTCCCCCGGTCGCCCTACGTGTTGCAACGCTATCTCAAGCCGCGCCTGGTGGAGTCGCACTGGTTTGATTTTGAAAAGGAAGCGCTGGCCGCCATGCCCGGGCGGGTGCGGCTCTGCCCGTACTATTTTGTGAGCGGCGAGGGCGACGGGGCGCGCGCCAGCCTGGGCGGCGTGCTGGCCACGATATGTCCCGCCGACAAGAAAATTATTCACGGCATGAGCACGGCGATACTGGCGCCGTGCTCGGGGGAAGGGCAAAAGGCAAGATGAAGAAGCCGCGCTCCCGCGGAAAGCACGCTTGATTATTTGGGGCGCAGGGCGATGGGGAAGAGTTGGGAGATTTCGTTGACGAAATGCGCCTTGATTTTCTGCCGCACTTCCGCCGGCACTTCCAGCCAGTCGTTGCGGTTTTGCTCTGGCAGAATGACCTCCTTCATTCCTGACCGCGCCGCCGCCAAGACCTTTTCCTTGATGCCGCCGACGCGCAGGACGCGCCCGCGCAAGCTGATTTCGCCCGTCATGGCCACGTCGGAACGGACGCGCTGCTGGGTGAAGAGGGAGGCCAGGGCCGCCACAATGGTCAGGCCGGCGCTGGGGCCGTCCTTGGGCGTGGCGCCGGCCGGGACGTGGATGTGAATGTCGCGCTTGTCGAAATCGCTCAGGTCAATGTGCAGTTCTGCGGCGCGGTTGCGCAGGAAGCTCAAGGCAGTTTGGGCGCTTTCCTTCATCACGTCCCCCAGCGAGCCGGTGAGGATCAACTGGCCCTTGACCGGCATGCGGGTGACTTCAATAAAGAGAATCTCTCCGCCCACCGGCGTCCAGGCCAGGCCGATGGCGATGCCGTTCTGGGCGATCCGCTCCGCGAGCTCGGAGGTGAAGGTGTCGGGCCCCAGGAATGCCGTCAGCGCCTTGGGCGTAATGATGAGCGGCTTGTCCGCGTTTTTGCCCGCGACGATCTTCCGGGCCGCCTTGCGCGTGAGGGCGGCGATTTCCCTTTCCAACTGGCGGACGCCCGCTTCGCGGGTGTAATCCTGGATGACCTGGCGGAGGGTGGCGTCGGGGAAACGGACCAGTTTTTTCTTGAGGCCGTGTTCCTCCAACTGGCGGGGCACCAGATGGCGCTTGGCGATCTGCAGTTTCTCCCAGGCCGTGTAACTGGGCAGTTCGATCACCTCCAGCCGGTCGCGCAAGGCGGGATGAACCGGCTCCAGCCAGTTGGCGGTGGTGATAAAGAGAACGCGGGACAAATCATAAGGCACGTCAAGATAATGGTCGTTAAAGGAGCTGTTCTGGCCCGGGTCGAGCACCTCCAACAGGGCGGAGGCAGGATCGCCGCGAAAATCCGACCCCACCTTGTCGAGTTCATCGAGCAAAATGACCGGGTTGCTCGACTCGGCCCGGCGCAGGGATTGAAGGATGCGCCCCGGCAAGGCGCCCACGTAAGTGCGGCGATGCCCGCGGATTTCGGCCTCATCCCGCATTCCGCCCAGGGAAATGCGCGCGAATTTCCGGCCGAGAGCGTCGGCCACGCTCTTGCCGAGGGAGGTTTTGCCGACGCCGGGCGGGCCGACCAGGCACAAAATGGGGCCTTTGAGTTGGTGCTTTAATTTGATCACCGCCAGGAACTCCAGCAACCGGTCCTTGACCTTGCTCAACCCGAAATGTTGCTGGTCCAGCAGCGCCGCCGCCCCCTCCAAATCCAGCTTGTCCTCGGTAAACCTGGACCACGGCAAATTGATCAGCCAGTCCAGATAATTGCGCGTCATGGTGTATTCCGCGACGGCGGGCGGCATTTGTTGGAGGCGCTCGAGTTCCTTGAGGGCGATCTTTTTGGGTTCCTCGGGCAGATGATTTTGCTCGACCTGCTCGCGCAAATCCTTGACTTCGGCCGCCCCGGAGTCCACCTCGCCCAATTCGCGCTGGATGGCGCGGATTTGCTCGCGGAGGAAGAAATCGCGCTGGTTCTTGGACATGGAGGTGACGACCTCGTTCTGGATTTTGGACCCGAGCTTGAGCACCTCCAGCTCGCGGCTCAACAAGGGGAGGAGGCGGGAGAGGCGCACCTTGGCCTCGGGCAATTCCAGCAGATGCTGGCGCTCCTGCAAGCTCAAATTCAAGTTGGCGGCGATCAAATCGGCCAGTTGCGCCGGGTCCTGCTCGTTGAGGGCGGCGACCTTGACCTCCTCGGCCAGAGTCGGGGAGAGTTTGACAATCTCCTGGAATTCGCGGGCGGCGTTGCGGGTCAGGGCGGCCAGTTCCAGGGTGGTGTCCACCACGTCCTTGAGCTTCTCGACGCGGGCGACCAAGTAGGGGGACTCGGCGACAAATTCCTGAATGCGAAAGCGGCGCAGGCCCTCGACGAGGATGCGCACCATGCCGTCGGGGAATTTGAGCATCTTGCGGACGCGGCCGGCGCAGCCGTGCAGCCACAAATCGGCGGGCTTGGGAGTTTCCACTTCGGGATTGCGTTGCAAGACCAGCCCGAGAAAGCGGTCGCCCGCCACGACATCATCAATGAGGCGGATGCTCTGGGGCGTTTCGACGAGGAGCGGGGTGACGGTGCCGGGAAAGATGACGATGTCGGACAAACCGAGAATGGGCAACAATTCGGGGAGGGATTTGGACCAAGTCTTCGTTCCCGAAGTGTCCGCCGGTCCTTCATTCCCTGAGCCTAGAATGTTGATGAACTCGGTTTCCGGTGTCGTCATGCCATGAGTGTAAAGGACGCCCTGCCGGGGGCGTCAACAGCAATCAGGCCTGGGCACTGCTCACGGGGTTGGTGCAAGGAACATCAATGCGGAGGAAACCGTTTTGATAGGCGGCTTTGGCCTGGTTCAAATCATAGCCGGGGGGCAGTTCAATCAGGCTCTCGAAGGCGCCGTAATTGATCTCCATGACCAGGAATTTGCAATGGCCGATGCGGCAGCCGTCGCCCCGCTGACCGCTGATCTTGAGGCGGTTGCCCTCGATGACCAGCTCGAGGTTCTCCCGTTGCATGCCGGCCAGTTCCACTTTGATGACCACCCCGGAATCGCACACGTAAACATCGGTGTTGGGCACCCAATGGGTCTCCGGCTCCCGGGCCAGCGGCTGACGTCGTTTGGAAAATCGAAGTTCGGAACTTATCTTTTGCATGGCCATTCATTCATCTTATCTTAGTACTGCCCCGCGCGCAAGCAACTTCGCGTTGCCGGGCGGCTCCCAACCTGGCGAGACCCTTTCATTTCATCTTTACGATGACCTGGGCGCGGCCTCCCTTGCGCGCGTGGAACACGACCGAATTTCGGCCGGGCGGCCCGCCGCCGCCGCAAGCGCAATGGGTCTGGCGCTGGAAGCTGAACTTGCGCCGGCGCGGCCAGGCTCTGGCCAGAAACACTCCCGCCGTGCCTGCCACCACTGCCCCTGCCGCGATTGTCTGCCAATCCATGCCCTAACATAATGCCTCGCCGCCTTCGCGCAAATTGTTTCGGCGCACGGCGCATTGCGAGTCCGCAATTCAGATGTAATACATCTTGCCCTTTTCCGCGCCGGCCTCGAGCAGTTCCTGAAAGGTGATGGCGTCGGCTGTTTGGTTGACAGCTTGCCGCAGCCGGCCCCAGGCCTCGCGCAATTCCGGCGGATTCTGGGGATCGTTCAAGGCCGGCGAATCGAACACCTCCCCATGCACGCATCGCAAAACGTCGCCAAAGGTGATCTTGGCGGGCGGGCGCGCCAGGAGATAACCTCCCGCCTTGCCGCGCTGGCTTTTCACAATCTGCGCCGATTTCAGCTCGATCAAAATCTGCACCAGGTAATTGGGCGGGATCCCCTGGGCCGACGCCATTTCCTCCACCGTCCGCGCCTGGCCCCCGGGGTAATGCTGCGCCAGCCAGAGCACCGCGCGCACCGCATAATCGCTTTTCACGGAGAGTTTCACCCCGGCAGACTAGGCGGACCGTCCCGCCGAGACAATCAAAACCATTGGCTTCCTGCCGCCCTCGTCCTGCCGCCGCCAGGTCTGGTTGCAAAGTTTTTTTCTCGCCAGCCAATGCAAAAAGTCATTGAATCCAACCATGTCCCGCGAGAACTCCAACCGCGTCCGCCCCGGCCAAACCCGGCGGCAATTCCTCAAGAAAACCGGCGCCGCCACTCTGGCCGTGGCCGGTGCGGGTCTCCTCCACCTCCCCTTTTCAGCGCGCTCGCAACCGAATCCCGCCGCTCTGGCGCTCGTCCTCGACCCCACGGATGCGCTGACCGGGACCGGGCCGGTGCAATGGGCCGCCCAACAATTGCGCGACGCCCTCGCGGCCCTAGGTTTACCCGTCCAGACCCATCCATCGCTCGACGCCGTTTCCCCGGCCCCGACCGTGATTCTGGTCAGCGGCGGCAACTCTCTTCCGGCCCGGCAGG
>JBEKUQ010000215.1:0-5306 GCA_049514835.1 Verrucomicrobiota bacterium
CCCGGTGACGGCAAATTTTGTCCGGCCGGCCGCGGCCCGTCGCGGCGGCGGTCGCGGCGGATCCGCAGCCCGCACCGGCGACCGTTTGGCCTACGTCAACCGGCTGCTGCTGGAAGACGCTTTTCCCACCGAATTTGCCAAGGTGCCGCAACACCACATCGGCTATCCCTTCTCCAACGCCTGGGTCCATCAAACCGTCGAAGCGATCTGCATCGCCCTCATGGTGGATGCCAAGGGCGACGCGGACATCCTCCAGGCCCAGCAAAAAATGCGGGCCACCTTGGAGGATTGGATTCCCAAGATCCTGGCCGCGCAGGAATCGGATGGTTATCTCCAGACCCGCTTCACTTGCCGCACCGATGGCGACTCCGGCCCCGTCTATCATTGGAACCCGGCCACCCGCGGCGAGCACGAAGGCTATGTGGCCGGTTATTTCATCGAATCGGCCATCAACCACTACACCATGACCGGCGGCCAGGACCAGCGCCTCTATGACGCCGCCAAAAAACTGGCCGATTGCTGGGTGGCCAACCTCGGCCCGGACAAAAAAGTCTGGTTCGACGGCCACCAGGAAATGGAGCAGGCCCTCGTCCGCTTTGGCCGCTTCGTCAACGACACGGAAGGCCACGGCCGCGGGGACGCCTACGTCAAGCTGGCCAAATTCCTGCTCGACTCGCGCCGGGGCGGCTCCGAATACGACCAGAGCCACCTGCCCATGATCCAGCAGTATGAGGTCGTGGGCCACGCCGTCCGCGCCGCCTACACCTACTCCGGCATGGCCGACGTCGCCGCCGAAACCCACGACACCGACTACCAGAGCGCGGTCCTTTCCCTCTGGGACAACCTCGTCAACAAGAAGTATTACCTGACCGGCGGCATCGGCAGCGGCGAAACCTCCGAGGGGTTCGGCCCCAACTATTCCCTGCGCAACGGCGCCTACTGCGAATCCTGCTCCACCTGCGGCCTCATTTTCTTCCAATACAAGATGAACCTCGCCTACCACGACGCCAAATACGCCGATCTCTACGAGGAATCCCTCTACAACGCCCTGCTCGGCGCGACCGATCTGGACGGCAAAACGTTCTTTTACGACAACCCGCTGGTGGACGGCCGCCGCTCCGCCTGGCACTCCTGCCCGTGTTGCGTCGGCAACATACCCCGCACCCTCCTCATGATCCCCACCTGGACTTATGTCCGCGGCGATGACGGCCTTTACGTCAATCTCTTCATCGGCAGCACCATCAACCTCGAAAAAGTCTCCGCCTCCGGCGGCAAGACCGACGTGCAAATGGTGCAAAAGACCGATTATCCGTGGAGCGGCAATGTTTCCATCACGGTCAATCCCAAGGAATCCAAAACCTTCACCGTCTATGTGCGCGTGCCCAACCGCCGCACCAGCGCGCTTTACACCGACACGCCCCAGGTCAGCGGCCTGGTTTCCCTCGCCGTCAACGGCCAGAAAATGACGCCCAAAATTGACAAGGGCTACGCCGCCATCAGCCGCCCCTGGCGCGCCGGCGACAAGATCGAGGTGGTCCTGCCCATGCAGGTCCAGCGGGTGACGGCCGATCCGAAAATCGCGGCGGACAAGGGACTCGAGGCCTTGCGTTACGGCCCTCTCATCTACAACGTGGAACGCGCGGACAACGCCGCCATCACCAATGCCATCGGCGACGGGCCGCTGCAGGCGGTGTGGCGCCCCGATCTCCTCCACGGCGTCATGGCCATCACCGGCCAATGGGCCGACGGCAGCCCCCTCCTGGCCATTCCCAATTACGCCCGTCTCAATCGCCTGACCCAGACCGCCCCCGGCAGCGCGCTGGGCGGCGATGCCTCCGTCAACTACGCCGGCAACACGTCCACCAACACCGCCACCAACGCGCCCGCCTCAACTGCTCAGGCGGCGCCTGCCGCCGGCTAGGGCCGCGGCGGCCGCGGCGGCGCGGTCCGTTCGCAAGTCTGGATTAAGGCGGAACATTGAGCGTTGTAGCGGCGGTCTATGACCGCCGCTCATTGCGGCTTGCGGTTTTGCTTTTTGCGGCCTATGCCCGCCGCCGCATCCCCTCATCGAGAGGTGGCGGTGGCCGGGCCTGATCTTATGAACAACAAATTCTTGGTATTCACTGCGCTGGCCTTCACCTCCTGCGCTTCCTTCGATCCTTCGCCGCCGGAACGCCTCTCCTTCGTCGTCTCCCTGGAGGATCCCGCCGACCGCCTTTGCCACGTCGAATTCCATTGCGACGGCCTCAAAGGCGGCACCCACGACTTCACCATGCCCGCTTGGACGCCCGGCTATTACCGGATCATGAACTACGCCAAAAACGTCACCAATTTCACCGCCCGCGACGCGGCGGGCCGCGCGCTGGAATGGGTCAGGACCGATTCCAACACCTGGCGCGTCCAATCCGGCGGCGCTCCCGCCCTCACCGTCAGCTACGATGTCATCACCGGCCAGGCCATCTTCCAAACCAGCCTCGGCAAGGCCAGCGCCTTCATCGCCCCGACCGGCACCTACATGAATCTCGACGGGCAAATCGCGCGCCCGGTCACCGTCACTCTCAAGCCCCGCCCCGGCTGGTCGAATATCGCCACCGGCCTGGACCCGGTGCCCGGCCGCAGCAACACCTTTTCCGCGCCGGACTTCGACATTCTCTACGACTGCCCGACCTTGCTGGGCAAGCTGGAAGTCCTGCCCTTTGCCGTGCGCGGCGTCCACCACGAATTCGACGGCCTGAACCTGGGCGACTTCGACCGCGCCAATTTCGTCTCCGATCTCAAACGCATGGTCCAATCGGCCACCGCCTTGATGGGCGATGTGCCTTACAAACATTACACCTTCATCGTCAGCGGCCGCGGCGGCGGCATCGAGCATCTGGATGAAACCACCCTGCCCTTCACCAGCGCCGACTTGTCCAGCCCGCTGCGCAACAAACGCTGGCTCAGCTTCGTGGCGCACGAGTATTTCCATAATTTCAACGTCAAGCGCATCCGCCCCATCGTCCTCGGCCCCTTTGATTACGAGCACGAAAACCGCACCCGCATGCTCTGGCTTTCCGAAGGCTGCACCGTCTATTACGAATGGATCGTCCTGCGCCGCGCCGGCCTGCTCGACGTGGAAGACGTCTTGAACGGCTCGGGCGGCGACCGCGGCTTTCGCGGCTTGTCCCAAACCATCGCCGCCTTTGAAAACTCCCCCGGACATCTTTACCAGTCGGCCGCGGAGGCGAGCTGGAATACCTGGGACCAGCCCTCCTTCGGCGGCTCCAATCCCGCCGGCCCCCGCCTGACCATCAGCTATTACGACAAGGGCGCCGTGCTCGGCGCTTTGCTTGACTTGAAAATCCGCCACCAGTCGCAAAACAAAAAGTCCCTTGATGACGTCATGCGCGGCCTTTACAAGGAGTACTACCAGGAAAAAAAGTGCGGCTTCACCGACCTGGAATTCCGCCAAATGTGCGAACGCATGGCCGGCGTCCCGCTCGACGAGGAGTTCGATTACGTCTTCACCACACGCCCGGTCAACTATCCCAAGTACTTTGACTACGCCGGCCTGGATATTGTCATGCCCGAACCGCTGCCCGGCGCGGCTTTTGGCGCCTTCACCCGCCAGAACAACGGCCAGCTCCTCCTCACCGCCGTCGAACCCGTTTCCTCCGCCGCCCAGGCCGGCCTTCTGCCGCAGGACGAAATCCTCACCGCCGACGGCCTCCCCGTCAACGACACTTCCTTCAACCAGGTGCTTGACTCCAAGAAACCCGGCGACGCGGTGGAAATTGTTTATTCCCGCGCCGGCGCCAGGCACACCGCCCGGATTCTCCTGGCCCGCAAAACGGGCGTTTCCACCTTCGCCATCACTCCCCAGCCCCATCCCAACCCCCTGCAAGCCGCCATCCTCAAAGACTGGCTCCGCGGCCCGTAGCCGCCCGCCAAGCCCAAGGGGTCAGTCCTAGAAAAGTGACATATTTCTTTCTTTTCTTGGAAAGGGGTCAGCCAAGGGGTCAGTCCTAGAAAAGTGACATATTTCTTTCTTTTCTTGGAAAGGGCAAGTTCTGCATGGCTCTTGGTTGCCGGGTAAAATCAGTATTGCCAAGCCCAAGGGGTCAGTCCTAGAAAAGTGACATATTTCTTTCTTTTCTTGGAAAGGGCAAGTTCTGCATGGCTCTTGGTTGCCGGGTAAAATCAGTATTTGGTTGTGGCAGTCTGTTTTCATTGATGAGCTTGGCTGAACTAAAAGATAATGTCATGGCGTTGCCGACACAGCGCCGGCGGAAATAAAAAGGGCGGGGCCGGCGCAAGGCCGGACCCGCCCGTTGTTCCCCAGTTCCTCCTGAGGGCTTAATTCACTTTAGTAATCCATGCCGCCGCCCATGCCGCCCATGCCGCCGCCATGTCCGCCGCCGCCAGGAGCGGATTTCTCCTTCTCCGGGATTTCGGTGACGAGGCACTCGGTGGTCAGCAACAGACCGGCGATGGAAGCCGCGTTCTGCAGCGCCGTGCGCGTGACTTTCTTCGGGTCCACCACGCCGGCTTTGACCAGGTCTTCGTACTCCAGGGTGGCCACGTTGTAGCCTTCGTTGCCTTTGCGTTTCTTGACTTCCTGCACGACAATCGAGCCTTCCACGCCCGCGTTTTTCGCCAGGGCGCGCAACGGCTCTTCAATGGCGCGTTTGACAATGTCCAGGCCGATCTGCTCGTCCCCTTCCAGCTTCAAGGCCTCGAGGGCGGGCAGGCAGCGCAACAGCGCCACGCCGCCGCCGGCCACAATGCCTTCTTCCACCGCCGCGCGGGTCGCGTGCAAGGCGTCCTCGACCCGGGCCTTCTTTTCCTTCATTTCCGTTTCGGTGGCCGCGCCGACATTGATGACCGCCACGCCCCCGGCCAGCTTGGCCAGCCGTTCCTGCAGTTTCTCGCGGTCGTAATCGGAGGTCGTTTCCTCGATCTGGCGCCGGATCTGGTTGACCCGCCCCTGGATGTCGGACGACTTGCCGCTGCCTTCCACGATGGTCGTGTTTTCCTTGTCAACCACAATGCTCTTGGCCCGGCCCAGGTCGTCCAGGGTGACGCCTTCCAGCTTGACGCCCAGGTCCTCGCTGATGAATTTGCCGCCGGTCAGGATGGCGATGTCTTCGCACAGCGCCTTGCGCCGGTCGCCGAAGCCGGGGGCCTTGACCGCGCAGACGTTGATCGTGCCGCGCAGCTTGTTGACCACCAGGGTGGCCAGCGCCTCCCCTTCCACTTCCTCGGAAATGACGAGCAGCGGTTTGCCGATTTTGGCGACCTTCTCCAGCAAGGGCAGGAGGTCTTTC
>JBEKUQ010000216.1:0-5304 GCA_049514835.1 Verrucomicrobiota bacterium
CTGATGATGGACGCGGGGACGGAGGAGCAGCCGCTGTTCACCACCACGGAGGCGATCCTCGGCGCGTTCGCCAGCCTGATGGTGTTTTACCCGGTGATGCTGCTGGTTCCGATTGCTGTCAAATGGATGATAATCGGCCGCTATCGGCCGGGGGCTTATCCGCTCTGGGGCTGGTTCTATTTCCGCTGGTGGCTGGCCACGACGGTGGAAGCGGCCGTGCCGGTGGCCTACCTGACGGGAACGCCGCTCTACAATATCTATCTGCGGCTGATGGGCGCGAAGATCGGGAGAAACGTCCATCTGGATGGCGACGCCTTCGCCATCTACGACCTGCTGGCCATCGGGGACGATTCCAGCATCAACGCCGATTCCAATCTCCTGGGCTACACGGTGGAAAACGGCTGGCTGAAAATCGGCCGCGTCACCATCGGCCGCCGCTGTTTCGTCGGCGCGCGCGCCGCGCTGCGCCACGACTCCGTGATGGAGGATGATTCCGCCCTGGAAGACCTTTCGCTCCTGCCGCAGGGCGCCACCATCCCGCGCGGCCAGACCTGGCTCGGTTCGCCCGCGCGGCCCATCCAGGCCGCCGCCCCTGCCGCCGCCAATCGCCCGGGCCCGGGCCGCCGTTTCGCTTTCGGCGTTCTCTACGCCCTCGGCGCGCTCCTTTTTCCCGCCCTGGTGGCGGCGGCGCTTTTTCCCGGCATCGTCGCGATGAATGAATTGAATTATCTGGACCAGTATTATTGGTACCTGTCCGTCGCCCCCTTGGTCGGCTTGTCCTTCATCGTCATTCTTTCCCTGGAAATCGTCGCCGTGAAATGGCTGCTTCTGGGCCGGGTCAAGGAAGGCTCCTACCGCCTCCACACTCTCCGTTACTTCCGCCGCTGGTTCTTCAGCCAAACCATGGACCTGAGCCTGGACATCCTCGGCCCGCTCTACGCTTCGATCTTTCTCGCGCCCTGGTACAAAATGCTCGGCGCCAAGGTCGGCCACGGCGCCGAAGTCTCCACCGCCTCCTTCGTCTCCCCGGACCTCCTCTCCGTTGACGACGGCAGCTTCATCGCCGACAGCGTCTCCATGGGCGCGCCCCGCGCGCGCAACAGCCTCGTCACCGCCGGCAAAAACCACGTCGGCAAACGCTCCTTCATCGGCAACAGCGCCCTGTTGCCGCCGGGCGCCGTCATCGGCGACAACGTCCTCATCGGTTGTCTTTCCGTGCCGCCCGCCAACCCGGTGGACGCCGGCCGCCAGGACAGCGCGTGGCTCGGTTCGCCCGCCGTTTTTCTTCCCCAACGCCAAAAAAGCGCCGGTTTCTCCGACGAAACCACCTTCCATCCCAATTGGAAATTGCGCGCCCAACGGGCCGCCATCGAATTCTTCCGCGTCCTCACCCCCTCCACCGGTTTCATCATCCTCATCAGCCTGCTCTTCTCCGCCTTGTTGCTGCTCAAGGACTTCTTTGCCGGCCAATCCCCCCTGCTCTATGCCTGGTTCAGCCAATCCCAGGTCGCCTGGTTCAGCCGCCATCAAACCCTCATGTCCCTCGCCTGCTTCCCCTTTCTCTACCTCGCCTGCGGCCTGGCCGCCACCTTCCTCACCTTGGCGGCCAAGTGGATTCTCATCGGGCGCTATCGTCCCGGCGAAAAACCGCTTTGGAGCACCGCCGTCTGGCGCAATGAACTGATCAACGCCCTCCACGAACATCTCGCCGAACCGTTCTTCGTCGGCGCCCTCGCCGGCACCCCCTTCCTGAGCTGGTACTTCCGCGCCCTCGGCTCCAATATCGGCCGCCGCGTCTATCTGGAAACCACCGACTTCAGCGAATTCGACCTCGTCCGCATCGGCGATGAAGCCGCCCTCAACGCCGACTGCACCATCCAGACCCATCTGTTCGAAGACCGTATCATGAAGATGTCAAATATAAACATCGGCCCCCGCGCCACCGTCGGCGCCGGCTCCCTCGTCCTCTACGACACCACCCTTGCCCCGGCCGCCGCCCTCGGCGACCTCTCTCTCCTCATGAAGGGCGAATCCCTCCCCGCCCGCACCCGTTGGGAAGGCATCCCCGCCCAGCCCGCCGAGTGAGGGCGAAAGAGCGACACCTTAAGTGGTGAACGGATTGAGGGTCGCCACAAACGGGAAATGGCTCACGTCACGCGTCACCACGGTCAGTGACCACGCACGGGCGGTGGCAGCGATGGCAGAGTCGCGGGTGGTCCGCCCCGTCCAATATTTCTTACCCCGGTCGGCAATGACCTCGGCGGCATACTCGCCCCACGCTTCTGACTCTGCGGGGCCGAAAGGCAGAATCACATCGCGATAGTCTTCCCGCAGAAAGCTGATGTGACGCAGCAATTCGGAGCGGCGCTTGCCGAAGGGGAGCCGGTGGACACCGTAATGCAACTCGCCGAAAGTGATCTCCGATAAGGCGCATTCTTCCTTATTCTCCTCCAGCCAAGCCTCGGTCCCCGGGTTGGGCCGTGGCTTCCACAACTCAGACACGACGTTGGTGTCGAGAAGCCAGGTCATTCGTCCAGATAAGGTGGCAACTCCAAACCTTTAAGCCTTTTAAAGTGTTCGACCAGAGACAATCGCCGCCGCGGGCCTTTGCCTAAGCGGGCACGCAAGGCCGGCATCCCCAGCTTAAGGGACTGACGGATCACGTCGGCCTGGCTGAGCTCCGTCTCGGCAGCCGTGGCTGCAAGGTCCTGCGCGAGCGCCGGAGAACCAGGCACAGGAATGGTACTGGAGCGTTTCACAGAGAAATCATAACCGATTTTGCCGGTATGGCAACTGGTCATGCTCGCATCAACGCGATCCGTCGAAACCTACATAAAACTCTTGCGCCGCTTAAACGCAGCGATGTCCTTCGCGCTCAACTCAAACCACTCCCCATTCCGCCGTTTTCCCGCGAAACGACGATGCCAGTAAGCCTCGATTCCAGCCGGGTCATCAGTTCGGAAGAAGTGGGTCGTGATCGCTTGTTCAGGTAGCTGTATGGTGATCTCTCGTCCTCGTCGTACAACGTTGTTTGTCCGCCCGATTTTGAAAAATTTTCCCATTTTCATCAGATACACGTATCCTAATTCTCCCTCGGGACCGCATTCATCGGTAGCGGCGACGCGATTTTTAGTGATGTAATCCTGGCACCACAGGAGGACATTTGCGTGTTCAGGCCAGTTGGCGCAGTAACTTGCAAGCTGCCTCACCAGTTCCAATTTTGAGGCGAAGCGGGTTTCGTAAGTCTTGCTGTTGGGGACATCTGGATCATGGCGCTTTTTTAGCTTGAGGTCCCCCACTGTTGGGAGTCTCCCTAATTCCTGTGCTAATCTCGCGTAACTGCCTAACATGTCATCGTTGCCATATTGTTTCTCGTCGGGGAATTCCGTTGGACTGAATCCGGCCTCTCGGACAGCATCAGAGAATCTCGCCCAAAACTTTCCCCACCAGTCTGTTTTACTGATACCTGTCTCGCTGTAGAAGGCACGTTCTCCCAACAACCGGCCACCGTTGGCCGCAGCGGTGCGCCTAATCTCATTAAGAATGTGTTCTTTGTCCACCTTCATACATCGTCCGGGTGACTGATTTCGAAAAGGGGGATCGTCCACAGGAATTTCACTCGTCGAGAGCTGCCGTCTGCTCGGCAATCAGAGGATCCAACTCGCCTTGGTGGTCTTCGTAATAGGCCAGGCATTCATAGACTTGCGCGCGCGTCAACCGGGGAAAACTCGCCACCACTTCAGCGACCGACGCCCCTGTCTTGGTCATGGCCACCGCGTCATGCACCCCGATCCGCGTGCCCTCGACGATCGGCAGCCCGGAACGCGCCCCGGCCCTTTGCACAATGTAACGATAGCTGGTGGCAATCACACCAATAACCTAACTGCGGCCAACCACCCATTCAAGCTCGATTCCGCCCCTCCTTCGCTAATTCCCCGTCGTCGGCTGCCACGTCTTGTCCGGATCGTAGGTCGTCATGGCCGCGGCCAGGCGCCCCGTTTTTGGCCCCAAATTCTTCTCATAAACCTTGCCCTGCTGGTTGACAATAAACGTCATCACGCCGGTGTTGCCCCATTCCGCCGGCCACGCCGCCAGCGCGAATCCCGCCAGCATGTGCCGGTTGATGATGTAATTGTATTTCCCGCCCGGCGCGTGCGGGCCTTGCCGCGTCAATATCTTGAAGCAATAACCCCGGTAGGGCGCCAGGTTTCCCCCCATGATTTTTGTTTCGTGCCGATACCCTTCGTCGTGCGATTGCGCGATCAACGGGCCGAACGGACTCACCTCCGCGCCCGGCTCCGCGTGCCAGTAAAGCCCGTCGTGCGTGTTGGTTGTGCTCCGCAAATGCTGCGCGTATTCCAGCACCCCCTCGGCGTTGCGCGCCTCCCCCGCGTATTCCCGCTGCGCCTCCACATACGCCCGGCACACCCGGATGGCGCCCAGCTCGTCCGCCCCAATCCGGCGGTTCAGAATCTCCTCCCGCCCGGCCGCCGTGTCAAAAAACCATTCTCCCTTGTCCTGCACCAACGGAATGGGAAACGGCCAGGCGTCCACCCCGATTTGCAATTCCATTTTCGAGTCCGACCGCCGCACCAAGTCCACCTTTTCCACCAGCCGCCGCACAAAATTGGAATACCCATGACTCGCCTGCACCGGGTCCGGCGAAACCAACTCGCGGGAGGCCGGCCCAAAAATCGCCGTCATCGCGTTGGTGTCCATGGACTTCGCCGCCGCCGCCAGCGCCGCCTCCGCCGCCTCGGGCGTGGCAAAACGTTCTTCCCCATTGTGGGCCAGCGCCGTCCCCGGCGCCAAGGCCAACCCCGCCAATCCCAACGCCATCAGCACAACACCGCCCGCGGATTTCATTTTCTCGATCATGGTTTGCTTTCTCTTTCTCCTCGCTCCTGGCTCCGTTTCCTGCTCACTTCTTGCGGGAGGAACCAGAAGACTGCGACGGCTGGGACTGCTGGGGCGGCGGGGACGGCCGCGCTGCCGGCGCCGGCGCCGGAGCGGACATCGTGCTCCGGCTTTCCACGCCGCGCACGCTGGATTGCCGCGCCTCCGCCGAACTTTCCGAACCGCCAAACGCCCCACCGCCAGACGTGCCGCCGCCATGACCGCTCCCACCGGTTGGCCCATGCGCCACCGGCGCTGGACGCGAAACGGTTGGAGCAACGCTCAGGGTGGCGCCAGGTCTTCCCCCTGATGGCTGGCTGGCGCCAATGCCTGGCCTCTGCGCCGTTTGAGGAGTCGCGCCTCCGCGAAACTCAGTCGAAAATCCAGGCACCGTCCCAGGACGGCTTT
>JBEKUQ010000217.1:0-5284 GCA_049514835.1 Verrucomicrobiota bacterium
AAACCGCACCCGGCGGTCCGTGGAAGCGATGAGCAAAAGGGCGTCCACGAAGGAAACGTGGTTGCAGACGAACAAGGCGCCGCCCTTCTCGGGGATGTTGTCGCGGCCGAGGACGCGCACGCGGTAGAGCGTGCGGGTGAGCATCCAAAGGGCAAAGCGGAGCACGGCGTCGGGCAGGAGCCAGAGGACGTAAACGGTGCCGGCGAGCGTCACGACAGCGGTAAGCAAGAAAACAGTGGAGGGATTGAGATGCAAAACGACGGTCACCAGATCATAAACTCCCGAGGCGGCGAAAACGCCCACAAAGGAAAGCAAGTTGGCGGCCGCGAGCACGCCGCCCTTGCTGGCCTTGTCCGGCCGGTGCTGGAGCAGGGCCGCAATGGGAACGATGAAAAATCCGCCGAAGAAACCGAGCAGGGACATCTCCACCGCGACGGTGGCAAAGGAGAGACCGTGCTGACCGAGCAAGGCGGCCAGAACCGTCATGCCAATGGAACCGAGGGGGATAAGACCGTATTCGATTTTGCCGCCGGAAAGGCAGCCGGCGGCAAAGCTGCCCAGGCCAATGCCAATGCCGCTGGCGGCCTGGAGATAACTGCTCGGCCGCGGGTCGGAAAAGTGGAGGACGTCCTTGGCGTAGATGACGATGAGGAATTGAAGGAGGGCGCCGAGGCCGGTGAAGTAGGCGTTGCCGAGGGTGGCAAGCCAGAGGACGCGATCCTGGCGGATGCGCTTGATTTGCCGCCACAAGTCGGTCAGGAAATTGGGGTGGAATTGTCGAGCCGGGTCGGCGGCGGGGACCTTGCTGATGCCGAAGCTGGCGAAGAATCCAAAAGCGGCCAGGGCGATCAGGACAACGCCGGACCAAACCTGACGTCCGGCGAAAACTGTGCAGAGCGAGGCGCCGACGACGGTTCCGCTGATGATGGCGACGAAGGTGCCCAGTTCCAGCACGCCGTTGCCCCAGGAAAGTTTCTTCTCCGGCAGCAGTTCCGGGAGGAGGCCATATTTGGAAGGGCCGAAAATGGCGCTGTGAACCTCCATGAGGAAAATGCAGGCAATGGCCAGGTAAAGACTGTTGCCGGCCAGGCCGCAGAGGGCCAGGAGCATGACAAAGATCTCGTAGATCTTGACCCCGATGGTGACGGAACGTTTGCTGAAACGGTCCGCGAGAAAACCGCCGAACATGGAAAAAAGAATGAAAGGGAGGGCGAACAGAGCGCCCACCACGCCGACGAGCTGATCGCGCTTGACATTGGAGAAGCCCATGCCGGTGATCAGCGAGATGACGAGCCATTTGAGGACGTTGTCGCTGAAGGCGACCTGGAACTGGGTGACGATGAGGGCCCAGAAGCCGCGTTGGCGGTGCTCCGGCGCCGGATCGGCGGCCGGTTTCATAGGTTCCTCCAGCAGGCCGGTCCCGCCGCCATCGGGAAGGCGGGACAGAACCGGTTGACTGACTGCGGCACGCGACTCTCGTGCAAGGCGCATGTTGACAACTGGGCCGTTTTGGCAAACGCGCTTGATTTCATGCGATCCACCCTGACACTCCGCCTGCCGGGGGTCAATTTGATAAAAAAAACGCGGGCATTGATTGGTACAATGCGAGGTCATACGTCCGTCAAGGATGGCAGGGCAGGCAGCCCTCCCCAGGAACCCTCACCTCACCCTGACCCTCTTCCCCTCCATCCGCCTTCGCCAAGGCTATGGCGCGACAAGTCCGCCTTCGCCAAGGCTTCCGCCGTCGCCAGGCTTTGGCGAGACAAGACGGCGGGACAAGTCGGATGGGAACGGAGAGGGAACAGCCGGCGTAGGCGATTGGTTCCACGGAAGTTTGCCGAGCAGCGACAGGTTCAGGGGAGCAATGCGCAAGTTGCCTTCGGGGGAAATCTCTGGCCGCCGTCGGGCGAGGATTGGGGAGGCGGGCTTCTCACCACATTCCCGCGGCGGGCAGAGGACTGCCCGCCCTACCTTTCGCGGCGCGCCAAAACTAAAAGGCGAGGAATTTGAACAGTTCCAGGCCGTTGCCGAAACGGAGGAGGATGCGGTTGCCGTCAATGGCCAGATTGCGGGGGCGTTCTTCGCGGTAAAGGCTCCAAAGGGCTTCGCCGCTGGCGGGGTTCAGTCTGTAAAGACGAAAATAGACGGGGCCTTCACCTCGCGGTTGGTTGAGAGCATCGCCCAGGGCGGCCGCAAGGCCCACGCCTCCCTGCTGCACGCTCTCGGAGTAAAGGAATTTGCCGGAGACGATGGTCCGCTCGCCGCGCTGTTCGGCTTTCCAGAGGATTCTGCCGTCGGCCGCACCCACCTTGAGCAGAACGGAAGGAATTTTTTCAAAGCTGATGGTGTCGGCGTATTTAATGTCGTCCGGGCCGGCGGCGGTCGAGTCCACGTAGAGCATGCCCTGCTCGTCGAATTGGATGGCGCTGATGCCGAAGCTGGTCAGACGCCAGCGCACGCCGCCATCGGGGAGGGAGAAGGCGGTGAGAACGCCCTGATCAAAAAAGTAAAGAGTGTTGGCGCGTTCGGCGGCGGGCAGGAGGCGGCCGGCCAGATCGCCGGAGGTGAAGCGTTCGCTGACCGGGTAGCTCAGTTGGCTGTCAAACAGCTTGTGGTTCTCCTTGTCGAACACGATCAGGCTCTGGCCCGACACCAGCAGGTCCACGGTGGCGAGGGCAAAGAAGGAGGGGGCGCCGGTGACCTCGCCCTTCCATTCCACCGGTTCTTGTTCGAGCCAGCGCCGGAGCCGCACTTCATAGCGGCTCTCGTCCACCGGACGCACGCCGCCGGTCTGGCTGCGCTTCAGGTCGTTGAAGATTTCCTCGCCGATGAGGCCGGGGCTGGAGCCGGCGGTGGTCTGGCCGTTGAGTTGCGGGGCGCCGCGGGGCTTGATGCTTTGGACGTAGGCGACCTTGGCTTCGAGCAATTTGACGCGCAGTTCGACGAGGTTTTTTCCCGAGGCAAAGAACTCGCTGCTCATGGCGGTGAGCGGTTTGTTGAATTTTTGCTCGTCCAGGATTTGCGCCGTCAAGACCGCGGCGGTGGGCAGGACGTTGGGCGGAAGGTCGTCGGGCAGGGTCTGCTTCTCCTTGCGCGGGACGGTGATTTCCCGGCTGGAAAACGCGCCGGTGTCCCGCTCGATCCGGAGGGCGACGCGCCGCGTCTCGTCGGGGGCGGAGACGACCAGAAGGCTGGCGTCGGCGGGGGTGAAGCTGACGAAGCGGCCGGCGACCGGGATTGATTGTTTGACTGCGCCGGTGGCTTCGTCCAGACATTTCACCTGGTCTCCGAGGCAAATCCAGATTTTGCCGTGGTCGGTGAGGACCGGCGGCGCGCCCAGGAGGGAGGGGGCGTCGGACAGGTGGGCGGACCAGAGGACTTTATCCAGGGACAGATCGCGCAAGCTGGCTTCGTTGGCGGTGGCAATGAGAATTTTATCTGGGCCGAGGAACTGAATTTGCGCGGGCGTGTCGCCAGCCATTTTGAGAGTGGCGGCAAGATGCGGTTTGGAGCCGGCGAAGGAATACCAGGCCCAGGCGCCGAGAGCGGCGGCGAGGAGGACCACCCCGCCGGCCATGAGGAGGGCGCCTTTGCGATAGGCGCGTTTTTCGGCCTGACGTTTTTGGGCCTTGAAGGCGGCGAGATCGAGCCTGGGCGCGGCGGGCGGCGGCGGCCCCGCGGTGGAGGACGGGGCGTCGCCGGAGGGGGCTGGTTCGATGCGCAGCCGCGGGGCTGGCGTTGCGGCGATGATCTGGTTGGCGGCCTCGGTGCCGTCGGCGTGGCAGGCGGGGCATTGCACCGTCCAGGGCATTCGTCCGTCGCGCGGTTCAACGTCAAATGAATATTTTGTCCCGCAACCGCATTGAATTTTGATGTTCATGGCTGCGGATTCAGGAGGGTGACGCCGGGCGGAACGGGCAAGTCCTGCGGCGCGTTGGTGCCGGAACTGACGACCTCGCCACTGACAAGAAGAAGATTGCCGCCGTCCTTGCCGTGGTTGTTGGCCGGTTTCTTGCCGTCGGGGGAGAAGAGCGGCTGGCCCTGGGTTTTGGGGAGATCATTGACCTGCCAGTCCGAGAGAATGACCTGGGCGGCGCTGTGGTTGGTGGAGCGGCCCATGTAGTAAGCGTAACTGATGCGGCGCTGGGCGAAGGATTCGCCTTCGGGGAGCGCCTTGTCGCGGCTGCCGGGGCAGATGAAGATGGCGGTTTCGGTGGTGCCGCGGGGCACCAGCCGGCTGAGCGGCGCTGCGGAAGTCGCGGCCTCCTGGAGGATGGGAAAGGTTCCGTGATTGTCCCCGGCGTAGAAGTTCAGGGCAAGGGAAATGGTCTGAAGATTCTTGCGGCACAATTCCCGGGCCGTGCGGCGGCGGGAGCCGGCCATGCGGCTGTCCAACAGGGTGGCCAGGATGATGAGGATGACCAGCACGCAGAGGAGTTCGACAAGGGAAAAGGCGCGGGCGCCGCGGGGAGCTTTTCCAGGTGGTGAAGTCGAATCCATGCCTTGAACAAAGCACGAATTCCGCTGAAAAAACAGTCTTAATTATTTTGCGCGTGCAGGACAGAATTCTCCATTTCCCTGGGTAGGGACGGCGCGCTGAGACTGTCCCAAAAGTATTTGAGCGGATTTTTCATGATCCTGGTTTTTCTATGCGGCCCAATTAGGAAGCCAGCGGCAACCCCGTTCTACCATTTTTTCCACCGCGTCCTGCCTCTTTCGGACTCGGTGAACAAGATCGGCAGGCAAAATTTCCAGCGGGGTCACTTTCCCCGTCATCGCCGCCGTGGTTCTGGGGCTGGTTGGCCAGTTTTGCCGCCATCTCCTATAGAGGATTCGCAGATTCAGGGTCGCGCACAGCAGGGACCATTGGGTTCGCACCGCTTCCAATCCCCATACCGTCCAGCGGCGAAAGCCGTCGTGCTGTTTGATTTGCGCAAAGCGCCGCTCGATGATCTGGCTCCGTTGCTGGTAGAGAGCTTGCCCGCAAGGCTCTAGCCAGTGGGCGCGCATGGCTTGCACCACCGCAGCGTGGGGCCAGATTTCGATCTGCCGACCTTTGGGGTCCCGGGTGCATTGGGCTCGCACCGGGCAATCGCGACAGTGGCAACGGCAGCGTTCCACCCGCTGGCCGGCTTTGGTGGTGTGACCTTCATGATCCAGTGGGCGACCTTGGGGGCAGGTCACGGTGCGGTTTGGGGGGTCGTAATAAAAGTGTTGACTGGCATAGGGATTGTCGCCGGCGGGTTTGCCTTCGGCCGGTGGCACCAGCACCGGCAGGTGCTTT
>JBEKUQ010000218.1:0-5245 GCA_049514835.1 Verrucomicrobiota bacterium
CGGACAATTGGAAATTCAATTGCACGTCCGGCAGCACGAAGCCTGGGCCGCCAGGGCCGGCGGAGGACCTCCCGCCACCCCCCATACCGCCACCACCGAAAGGCCTGAGCATCGCGTTCCTTTCGGCGCTGCGGGGATCGGCGGCAATGCGCGCGATGAGGCCGACGTTTTGGTACATAAGGCTGTTCACACGCATGCCGCGGGGACTCATGGTGGTGCCGGACACCGTCGGCTCCTGGGTGCCAAGAGTGATGTTTTCGCCATAGAGGTTGACGGTTTGATCCACTTTGTAGAGGACTTTGGGAGTGCCAAAGGCCCCCAGGGCGGCGGCCAGCAATTGGGGTGTCGCAGCGGAGGATTCAAGCGCGGCGGCGTCCAGTTCGGCGATGCGGTTTTCCGGAATATCAAGCTCATAAACGGTGGCCTCGAAACGGGCGGGAGCAACATTGGTCGGAGGGGGAGATGACGGTTGCAAGGAGGAGGCAAAAGAGCTCCTTCCGCCCGGCATCCCTCCGCCGCCGAAGCCGCCGCCGCCCCTGGGGCCGAGTTGACGGCCCGCCGGTTCCGGCACGGCGTCGGTCTGCGGCTGAGCATTGGCCGGCGGCTGAACTGCGGCCGCGCTGGGAGGTGAGGCGCCGGTTGAGGTGCCGGCGCCGGCGGAAGGCTCCTGGGCAGTGAGACGCCACGGGAGCACACTGAGGGCGCCGAGCGTCAAAATGGCCGCGGTGGCCAGGACCATGCGTTTGGTGGAATTTGATTTGATGAGTTTCATAGCGTTCAATCGTTTGACTAACATTTCCTTTGTTTCGGTCAGCCCCAAGGCGACCAAAATGGGATCGCGGCGCTGCAAGAGGCTGAGGGCGGCGACGCCGACGAGCATCTCGCCGTAGGCGGCGGCGGGCACGCGGGTCATGCGGACAACCATCTCATCGCAGGCCATTTCCTGGGCCAGGCGCCATTCCCGGCGGGCCAGCCATAAGAGCGGATGGAAAAAGAACAGGCTTTCGCCCGCCACGGCCAGCCAAACCCACCATAAATCAGATCGTTTCAGGTGCGCCATTTCGTGCGCGATCATCAGGCGCATATTTGACAGGCTGGAGGCGGACGCCAGGGCGGACGGCAGGACAATGACCGGCCGCCGGATTCCCAGGAGCAAAGGACTGGAGATGGCCTCGCTCGTCAGCAGAGACGGGACGGCGGGCAGGCGGAAGGAGCGGGCCAGTTCGGCGGAGCATTGCAACAGGGTCGGGTCGGCCACGGGCGAGCAAGCGCGCAGCAGACGGCGGGCACGGCGCGAGCCGCGCCAGGCGCAGAAGCCACAGGCGGCGACGCCCAAGGCCCAAACGAGCATCAGCCAGGCGGCGGCGTTGGGCCGGAGGCGAACCGACGGGGCGGAAGCGGAGGGGTGCGGAAGGGCGGGCGGCGCGGCGGAGCCGGCGGGCGTTGTCTGTGGTGGCGCGGCCACGGCAAATGCGGGCAATGGGAGATCAAGGGAAGCAATGGAAGGAATTGAGTCCGCCAACTGCGCCGGGGTCGAAGGCGGCGCGGTTTTGGCCGGGAGCACGGGCAAGGCAATGGGCGCGGCCAAAAGCAACGCGACGAGGAGTTTCAAATAGGCCAGCCGCCAGAGCCATGACTTGGCGCGGGCTGGAAGACGTTGGAAAACGCGGCAGACCGCCCAAACCAGGAGCAAGGCGAGACTTCCCTGCCAGGTCGCGCGCCAGAGGGCGGCCAGCCCGGAGGCGGCGAGCGGGTTGAGATGGAGAATCCAGGCGTTCACGGTGATTTCGCGGGTTTGTCCCGCTCCATTTCCGCCACCAGGGCGCGAAGTTCGGCCAGTTCCCCGGCGCTGAGCTTGCCTTCGTGCGTCAGGTAGGCGACGAAGGGCGAGAGCGAACCGCCCAGGGTGCGCTCGACAAATTCGCGGACCAGGGAGCGGAGCAAATCGCCCTTGGGCACGCTGGGGGAATACTGGAAGAGGCCGTTGATTTTGCGGCGCTTGAGGCAGCCCTTTTTGCGCAACCGCTCCATCACGTTCAGGACGGTGGTGCGGACATGGCCCTTGGTGGCGGCCACATACTCGGCCACGTCGCGCACGCTGACCGGGTGGTGGTCGGAGACGTAGCGGAGAATCTCCATTTCGGCGCGCCCGATGTTGGGCGGATGGTCGGCGGTCGTCCTCATGTTCTGACGATAACTGTCGTCACAATAGCTCGGACGATAACTGTCGTCAAGATATTCAAAAGTTTTTTCGGGAATTTGCGATGCGTCCGTCATGGGTGGACCCGGGTTTACTGCCAAGGCCGCAGGAGAGACGACAGAGGAGTGCGCCCGTCCTCGGGCGCAGCAAGCCCGGACGGCCCGGACGCAACCAAGTTTTCCAAGGCTTATTTGCACTATCACGTTGCTGCGCCCGGGGACGGGCGCACTCCGCCTTTGTCGTGTATCCCACCGTCTCCTGAGTAAATGCGTCAATCGTCTCGCCACATTCCTTCGGCGGGCAGTCCCGGCTTGCCGGGAGCCCTGCCATTTACCTGTTGCGCCAAAGGCTCACCCTGTTTTGCCCAGCACCGCGAACAGATGGCGCAACTCCTCATCCACTTCCCCCGGCGCGGCCACCGTCTGCGCGATCTCCTGGCGCAGCAATTTGCGGTAGCGCCGGCGCAGGCGATGCACGGCCGATTTCACCGCGCTTTCGCTCAGGCCCAACTTCCCGGCCAGCTCGGAGTAAGGCAGCGCGGCGCGCTCGCCTACCAGGCACGGATGTATTTCCGAAAACAGGCCGGCGTTTCCTTCCGCCTCATATTCCGCACGGAGCCGTTTCAGCACTTCTTCCAGCAGCGTCATGACCCAGCGACGCTCGAAACAATCTTCCGGCGTGAGCCGATCTGCCGGCTCACGACTCCATCGAGTCTCCGCCGTATCGAACGGCAGCGGCAGCAAGGGCGCCCCGCCGCCGCGTTTTTGGGCGCGCGCCTTGTCCCATTCGCCGGCCATAAACCGTTTCATGGCGGTGAGGAGAAAGGAACGAAAGCGGCCCTTCGCGCGGTCGGCCTTGCCCACCCAATCGTGCGCCAACAGGCGCGCGAAGAATTCCTGGGTAAGATCCTGGGCGTCTTCGCGCGAATGGCCGCGCGCGCGGGCGTAGGCGTAAAGGGGATACCAATAGGTTTGGCAAAGTTGGGCCAAGGCGTTTTGCGCGCGGGTGCTGTCGCTTCGTCCGGCCGACAGAACCAGGGACCAATGAGTGGTGACAAAAACACAGCCACGGCCGGCTTCGCTTGGTGTTGATGCGGTGGAAGAATCGGTCATGGCGCCGCGGCTGCTCACAGCTTCAGGTTAGGCGTCGCTGCGGAATAAGCAATGCCAGATCTGGCGGCGGCTTGGCCGGGCGCGGCTGGAAAGGTTGACGACCGCCCGATTCGGTCGCAAACTGTCCGGGCCAATGACAATCACCATTTCAGGAGTCTGAAGAATGGGCGCACAATGGAAACAAGCCGGCCGCGAAGCCAATGCCCAAAAGAAGGGGCAGATGGTGGTCAAGCTGGTGCGCGAAATCATGGTTGCCGCCAAGCTGGGCGGTCCCGATCCCGATCTGAACCCGCGCTTGGCGGCGGCGGTGGAGAAAGCCCGCAAGAGTTCCGTCTATCGGGAAACGATCGAGCGGGCCATCAAAAAAGGCGCGGGATTAACGGAGGAAAAGGTCGTGTTCGAACAAGTCACCTACGAAGGCTTTGCCCCGCACAAGGTGCCCGTCGTGGTGGAATGCCTGACGGACAATCGCAACCGCACCGCGCCGGAGATCCGGATGTTGTTCAAAGCCGGTTCGATGGGGCAGCCGGGGTGTGTGGCTTTTTTCTTCAATCATTTAGGCGTGGTCGAAGCCACTCATGCCGATCCCAACCGCGACGCCGAGTCCGACGCGATTGAGACGGGCGCGCAGGAAGTCGAGGCGCTGGAAGCGGAGGAAATCCCAGCCGGCCATAAAGGGGCGCGATTCCTGACCGAGATCAAAGACCTGGACGCCGTATCGAAGGCCTTGAAGGCGGCGGGTTGGACCATCCTGGCCGCGGAAATCCGCTACCTGGCCAAGAACTTCGCCGACCTGGACGAAGGGGCCCGCAAACAAGTGACCGATTTTCTCACGGCCCTCGACGATCACGACGACGTCCACCGCGTTTATGCCGCGTTTAAGTGAGCGCCGCTAAATGTCCCAGAACGGTTTGGCGCTGGCTTCTATTTTGCCGAACAATTGGGCGACATCGGGCGGGATGGTATCCATGGCCTCGGCGATGCGCCCGCCCAGAAGGCCGTCATACTCGCCGATTTTGAACTCGGCCAGGAGCTCCCGCAACGCCTTCTTGTGGTCCAGCAAAACCACGGCAGGGTCCAGGCGCGTCTCCAGTTCGGACTCGGAAAGAGGGATGGCGGGAAAGGCCTTGCGAATGGCTTTGGGCTCCAGCAGGCATCCTTCCAACTCCGGGAAATCCAGTGTGACCACTTGATCCTCCGGCAACTCGAGGTGTTGGGCGATGGACTGGCGGTGCGGCGCGCTGCCGTTGCCGAAGACGGCGAAGACGACGGTGCGGACGAACCGGCTCAAGGCCACCCGGGCGTTGGCCTGGAATTGCAGGGTGTCGCCCTCGCCGCAGGCCAGGAATTGCACGCCGATGCGGAATCCATACTTTCTGGCCCAGGCCTCGTAGATTGGAACGTAGTCGGGCTGTTCCACGAAGACCACGGCCTCGGATTCAAAACCGAAGGGCGCGCCAATGCCCAGTTCGTCAATGACATGGGCGGCGTTGGCCGGCGTGACGGCCAGGGCGACGGTGCAATTGTCGGCGTCGCGCCGGACCAGAAACAAGGAGGACATCGGGCAGGCGGCGGCGATGGCGGGAGAATGGGTGGCACCGAAAATTCGTTTGCCGGCCGATTCGGCGTGGAGGAATTGCATGAGGCGGGCCTGGGCCTGGGGATGGAGGCAGTATTCCGGCTCCTCCAGGCAAATCCAGGAGCCGGGCGGGGCCAGCATGACCTTGGCGACCAGCGCGACCGTGGCGCGCGTGCCGGAACTCATCTGGCTCAGGGAATAAACCAATTCGTCCTCGCGCGGATCAATCACCGCCAGGGTGGTCGCCTTGTCCACCGTGGGGGTGTGCAGCCTGCCCAACCGCGGGATGAGCCTCTGCACCTGGGCTTCGATGCGCCGTAATTGGTTGGGCTTGTTGTTGTAAACCCAATGCAG
>JBEKUQ010000219.1:0-8323 GCA_049514835.1 Verrucomicrobiota bacterium
AGGCGGAGCCATCGGGCAGGTCCGCGCCGTGCATGTCTGGATCGCCAAAAGCGGCTCCTTCAAGCCCGGCCAGGCCGCGCCGGCCGGCGAAGACCCGGTGCCCGAAGGGCTGCATTGGAACAATTGGATTGGCCCGGCCTTCTTCCATCCCTACAAAAAAAACGTCTATCATCCCAAGGCCTGGCGGGCCTGGTATGATTTTGGCGGCGGCTCGATGGCGGACTGGGGCTGCCACGGCCTGAACCTGCCGTTCCGCGCCTTGAACCTCGGCTACCCCTCCGCCATCGAGGCGGACGTGCAGGGGACACCCTGCGCCAGCTATCCCACGGGCGTGCGCATCCGCTTCGACTTCGCCGCGCGCGGCGCGTTGCCGCCGGCAACCCTCTGGTGGTATGACGGCGGGCGGCTGCCGCCAGCGGAGGTGATGCCAAAGGCGATGACCGATTTCCTTGGCCAAATGCCGGGCGACGGGGTCTTAATTCTTGGTGACAAGGGCTATACCTATGGCCAGCCGCATCAGGGCGCGCAATTCATCCAATTGCATGACGAAACGCAAGTCTCGCGCATCATCAATCACCCCGCCACCCGCGCCATCGCCAAGACCCTGCCGCGTGTGCGGGGGCACATGACGGAATGGCTGGCCGCCTGCCACACCGGGGACACCAAGGCCCCGTTCTCCAATTTTGAACTGGCCGGACAATTAACTGAAACCGTTCTCTCCGGCGTCGTTGCCCTCCGCGCCGGCAAAAAGCTGCAATGGGACGGCCCCGGAATGCGGGCCGTCAACGATCCCGCCGCCGCCCCATTCATCCACGCCCAATACCGCCCCGGCTGGCTTTAAGATCGTGGCCAGTTTCGCTGGTAGAGGAAAAGGGATTTAAAATCGAGCAATTTGGTCCTGGACATGGCCCTATAGAATACTGTGCTGATGTGAGGATATTTGGGCGCGAATCATAGCTTCGCCCGATATGCGCTTGACTCACCAGATTGCATTCCGCTGGTTCGGCACATGCTGCGGAAAGCGCAACATCGCAGACGAAACCGCTGCCTCCAACCCCGGCGGTAGGGCGGTCACTCCCGTGACCGCCGCGCTCCCGGCGATTCCGCGGGCCAACCTCCTCCAATAACCAATGACAAATTCTCAATGACCAATTCTCAATCGAGGCGTCTGACATTCCAAATCATGACTGGGCAATCCGACTTGCCCAATAGGGTGCAATCCATCCAACCGTGCTATGCGTCCGGCAGGGTGGCAGGGCGGACAGCCCACGGCCCGCCGCCGCCCCATTCATCCATGCCAAATACCGCCCCGGCTGGCTAAAGAAATGCTTGACAGCTTGGGTTCTTTCCCATCAGCGGCTTTGCAGCCGGTAAAAGCCCTGCCGATTGGTCAGCGGGAGGGTGACTTGATATTGAAGCGTTGTGGTGGTGAGTGTGGCGATCGCGGCCACGTCCCTCCAGTTCGCGGAGGCGAGATCGGAATTCTGCTGCAGAACCAGATTGGTTGACGGCAACGTCCAGGACAGAACCAGGCCGCCGCCGGTGAGCGTCGGGTTCAACCAAGGCGTGGGGGGTGAGGCGGCGGTGTAAATCTGGCTGGCCAAAACGGCCAGCTTGCTGCCATCGGCCGAGGAAGTGGCGCAACGCCAATACAGGTAAGGCACGCTGCTTGCAGCCCAAGTCGCGCCAAAATCCGCCGAGGTGTAGAGCGCGCCGTTGCCCGCCGCCACCAATTTGCTTCCGTCGGCGGAACTGGCAATGGAGTTCCAATACTCCGGCGGCGCGCCGCTCGGCGCCCAAGTCAGTCCGGCATTCGTGGAAAGATAAATCGGCCCCGGTCCAAGGGAGTTGATATGAAAGGCCGTCGCCGCCAGCCTGCTTCCATCCGCGGACGAAGCGACCGAAAACCATTCCGCCGCGGGCGCGGTGGTCAACCACCAGTTCGTCCCTGCATTGGTGGAGGTGTAAATTGACCCGTTGAAGTGCAGGTAATCCCCCGCTTGCACTGCCACCATGCGACTCCCGTCCGCCGATGACGCCAACCCCGTCCAATTGGTGGCCGGCGCATCCGAGGGCGACCAGTTGGTTCCTCCGTTTGCCGAGATATATATGCCGCTGCCGCTCCCGGCAATGGCCAGTTTGGTTCCATCAGCGGACGAAGTTACCGCAGACCAGGTAATCCCCGTCGGAAGGTTGTTCGAGGCCCAGGCCCCGCCGCCATCGCTTGAGGTATAGACCCAGCCTTGCGCCGAAACCGCCGCCAGCCTGCTGCCGTCGGCCGAGCAAGCAACCGATTGCCAGGTCGAGAGCGGCGCGGTCGTATTTGTCCAGGTGGCCCCGCCATTCGTTGATACGTAGATGGGCGCGGCCGGGTTGTTGATATTCCATACAGGCTGGGCGGTTATCAGGCCGGCGGCCGCCACCAGCCGCGTGCCGTCCGCCGACGACGCGATGGACGACCAGTTGGTGAGGGGGGCGTTGGCAGCCGTTATCCAAGTCTGGGCAAAGATGGGAGGAACAGCGCCCCCCAGACCCGCCCAGACCGCCATCAACAAGAAGCATTTGGCATTCATGCAACAACCTCGGGAGAAAATGCTAACTCGCCGGGATCAACCTGTCAAATCACTATTTCTGTTGACTCCTGCTTTGATATCGAGTCGAGCGTGTGGCTTGACCTCGGCGCACAGCGCCGCCACTACAATTCTCAAATCAGGCCGTCGCCCCACACGCCGGTTTGACATTTGCATTCTGCATCCCATCATGGGGCCGGTTTGCTCGCTGTGCCGGTGGAATGACTGATCCTGAAAAACTTTTGTGTCAACTGATCGCGCTGCCCAGCGTGAATCCGGCGTTTTTGCCCGCCCGCGACCGGCGCGCCGGCGAAGGCCGGGTCGCGGAATTCCTCGCGGCCACCGCCGCCCAGGCCGGATTGGACACGCATTTCCAAAACGTCCTGCCCGGCCGCTCCAATTTGCTGGCCACCCTTCGCCCTTCGGGCATGGCCCGACGGCGGGTGCTCCTGGCCCCGCATCTGGACACCGTGCCGGCAACGGACGATGCACAATTTGCCCCGCGCCTGCGCGCGGCGCGGATTTACGGACGGGGCGCCTGCGACACCAAAGGCTCGGTCGCGGCCATGCTCGCGGCCTTGTGCCGGGTGGCCAAACACGGCCCGCGCCCGGCCGCTGCAAGGCGGATTTGGCCATCGTGGGCGAGCCAACCCGCCTGCGCATCGTCTCCGCGCACAAAGGCAGTCTTTGGCTGGGCCTGTCCACCCGGGGCAAATCGGCCCACGGCGCCCGGCCGGAACTGGGCCGCAACGCCGTCCATGAAATGGCGCAAGTGGTCTGCTTGTTGGAAACCGATTATGCGCGGCGCCTGCGCCTCCGGCGTCATCCGGTGCTGGGCTGCGCCACCGTCAGCGTGGGTGTCATCGCGGGCGGTACGCAGCCCAACATTGTGCCCGACGCGTGCCGGATCGTCGTGGACCGCCGCACGTTGCCCGGAGAAACGGAAAAAGCGGTGCGGGCGGAAATGATGGCCTTGTTTCGCCGCCGGAAACTGCGCGTCAAAATTGCCGACGAAAAGCAGGCGGCCTGCCTGCCCATGGAAACGGATTCGCGGCTGCCGCTGGTGCGTCAACTCCTTCGCTTGGCGGGCCAGAAGCACGCCGCGGGAGTGGATTATTTCTGCGATGCCTCGGTGCTGGCGCGGGCCGGAATTCCCAGCGTGGTGTTCGGGCCGGGGGACATCGCGCAGGCGCACACGGCGGAGGAGTGGGTGGCGCGAAAGTCCTTGGCGGCGGCGGTGGCGCTGCTGGAAAAGTTCCTGCGGTCGCTGCCTTAAAACGCATGAGTGCCGAGAGCAAATCCTCCTTTTTCCGTCAAAGCGGCTGGATGGTGGTGTCCACCTTTCTGGGCGGCATCTTCATGGTGAGCGTCCAGATCGCGGCCCAGAACAGCCGGGTGATGGAAATCTCCGATTTCAACACCTTCATCGCCCTGCTGGGTCTGTTGATCATGTTGGGCGGGGTGCCCTCGGCGGCCCTGCAAACCATTTTCGCCCAGCAGGCCGCGGCGGCGGTGACGGCGGAAAAAATGGGGGAGTTGACGGCGACTTTGCGCGCCCTGGTGCGGACCACGTTTATGTTCTGGCTGGGCCTGGCCGGTCTGATCATGATTTTCTCCGGACCCGCATCGGCGGCATTGGGGGTCAATGATCCGGCGGCGTTGCGCATTGCCGTGTTGGCCGTCCTGGCGGTGGTTTGGCTGCCGACCTTCAAAGGAGTGTTGCAGGGCTTGCACCGGTTCGCCCCGTTGGGCTGGCTGCAAATCATGGAAGGGGTCCTGCGCCTGAGCGTGTTTTTTCTGCTGGTGATGTGGCTCGAAGGCCGGGCCGCCGGAGGGATGTGGGCGGTCTTCGCCGGCTCCTACTGCACGCTGGCCCTGGCGATCTGGCTGTGCCGCGATGTGTGGCGCGGCAAAACCTCCGCCGCCTTTTCGTGGAAGATCTGGCTCAAGCGCGGCGCGCCCCTGACCCTGGCGATGGGAGCTTATATTTGCATGTCCAGCCTGGATCGTGTCTTCACCAAGAGCCTCTTTTTTGATCCGGTCCCGGTGAAATTGTATAACAACGCCATGCTCATCGGTTACGCCATCGGCCAGTTCATCTCCCCAATCACGTCGGTGATGTTTCCAACCATTGTCAGAAACTTGGCGTTGTCCAAAAAAAGCGACGCCTTGATCCTGACGATGGCCGCCACCGGGATTTTTGGCTGTCTGGCGGCGGTGGGTTGCACTTTGTTTCCGAATCTGCCCCTGGCGGTTCTTCATTTCAGGTTGGAGGCTGCTCCCCTGGTCCCCTGGTTTGCGTGGGCCCTCCTGCCGATGACGCTGGCCTACGTCCTCATCCAGAACTTGATGGCGCGGGAGCGTTATTACGCCGCGCCATGGCTCACTTTGGTTCCCGTCATGTACGCGCTGGCCCTCATGCTCCTTTCGCCATGGATGGTGAAGATGGCGGACCTGACCGCCCTGACGCAAGGAATGACCGATCCTGTTGCCCTGCAAAAGATGGAGATCATGACGGACCTGCCCGCCATGACGCGGGTGGTTCAAATCCTGTGCTGTTCCAACTTGGCCTTGCTGGCAATGGCGGCGTGGTTCACCTGGCGCAAAGCGCCTAACGAAGCTTCGGATCCGGGTTCGGCGGCGGCGCGTTGAGTTTGCGATAGAGCCAATTCTCCGCCGGGGCGAAAAGTACGCGCAGGCGGTTGAACGGCGAATAAATCCAGCGCAGGCGCAGGACCGAAAGCAGCATCGTCAGCGACGTGCGGCCCAGCGCCACTTTCGATCCCACCTTGTCCGTCCACTCCGTCGGCACTTCCAAGACGCGGAACCCTTCCCGCTTGAGCAAGTAAAGAAGATTTATATCGAAGGCCATGTCGGCAATGCAGAGCGAGGGATGGATTCTTTCCGCGGCGCCGCGCCGCATCACCTTGGCCCCGCATTGCGTGTCCCGGATGTTCATGCGGAAAAAAAACTGCACAATGCGGTGAAATACCCGGCTGGCAAATTGCCGCCGCCCCGTCTGCATCTGGTGCAGCACCGCCCCCGGCAGCCAGCGCGAACCAATCACGCAATCCGCCTCCGAGGCGTGCCGGATCAAATCCAGAAAGGCAGGCGGGGCGGTGGCGCCGTCCGCATCCACATAGCCGATCAAATCGGCGCGCGGGGCCAGACGCAGCCCCTCGATCAGCGCCCCCCCCTTGCCGATCGGCGCGGGAAACTCCAGCGCGCTGACCTCCGGAAACTCGGCCCCGAGCCGTCGCACCACGCCGAGGGTATTGTCCCGGCAGCCGTTGAGCACGACCACCAGTTGGAATTTGCCCGGATAATTCTGCCGGAAAAACCGGGCGTAGTCGCGCAAAACCGGTTCGATCCGATCCTCCTCGTTGTAAGCAGGGATCAGCAACAATACACTCGGATAAACCTCGGCCACGGGCGAAGTATTTACCCAATCCGCCGCGCCGTGTCGAGGGGGGAGATTGCCCAAAGGCTATACATCGTCTTGGTTGGTAGGGCGGGCAGTCCTCTGCCCGCCGTCTAGCGTTGGAATAGGAATCAACGTCGGGCTGCCGTCGTGCGGCGGGCAGTCCCGGCTTGCCGGGAGCCCTGCCTTTCCCGCCCACCATGACGGACGCATCACTCCGGAAGTTCTGCTAATCTTGTTGGCTCGAACCGCCGCCCTTTGCCGCTTGCCAGCGGCGGGCTGGCGTTTAACCTTGCCGCGTGAACCTGCTTTTCATTGGGGACATCGTCGGCGAACCGGGGCGGCGCGCCGTCAAGCAACTTTTGCCCAAATTGCGCGACGGTCTGCGGCTGGACATGGTGGTGGCCAATGGCGAAAATGCCGCCGGCGGCGCGGGCATCACCGTCAACACCGCCAACGAAATCTTCGGGGCCGGCGTGGACATCATGACCACCGGCGATCATCTCTGGGACCAGAAAGAAGTGGCGATTCTGCTGCAAACGGAACCGCGTTTTTTGCGCCCGCTCAATTATCCGGCCGGCGTCATGGGCCAGGGCAGCACGATTTGCCATTCCGACAAACACCCGCCCGTGGCCGTGCTCAACTTGCAGGGCCGCACCTTCATGGCCCCGCTGGACAATCCTTTTCTCTGCGGCAAGACGGAGGCCGAACATTTGCGCAGCATCACCAAAATCATTTTCGTGGACATGCATGCCGAGGCGACCTCTGAAAAAATCGCCCTGGCCCGCATGTTGGATGGCCGCGTCAGCGCCGTGGTGGGAACCCACACCCATGTGCAGACGGCCGACGAACAAATCTTCCCCGGCGGCACCGCCTATTTGAGCGACGCCGGTTTCACCGGTCCGCACGACAGCGTGCTGGGCCGCGAAATCGAGCCGGTCATCGAACGCTTCCGCGCCAACACCCCGCAAAAATTCGAAGTGGCCAAAGGCCGCATTCTCCTGCAAGGCGCGTTGATTGAGATTGACGCGGCCACCGGCCGCGCCTTGAGCATTCGCCGAATTTCCGAGCCGCTGCCCGACGATGCCTAAACAAACCTAACAATGGGATTTTGGCGGCGAACTCTTTCCACCGGAGGCGACCCGGCGCGTGTTCTCCGTCAGCGAGTTGACGGCGGACATCCGGCGCGCGCTGGAAAAGCACATCGGCCAGATTTGGGTCACGGGCGAAATTACCAATTTGCGCCAGCAAATGTCCGGGCACATTTATTTTACACTGAAGGACGCCGGCGCGCAGTTGAGTTGTGTTTTATTTCGCAACGACGCGGTGGCCAATCGCGGCGCGCTCGCCGATGGACGGAAGGTGATTCTCAAAGGCCACATCACTGTCTATGAGCCGCGCGGCCAATATCAGTTGCAGGTGCTGTCCGTGGAATTGCAGGGCGTCGGCGCGCTCCAGGCCGCCTTTGAAAAACTGAAGGAAAAGCTCGGCGCGGAAGGGCTTTTTGCCCCGGAACGAAAACGCCCCCTGCCGCGCTTTCCGCAGCGCATCGGCCTGGTCACTTCTCCGACCGGCGCGGCCATCCGCGACGTGTTGCATGTCATGCAACGGCGCAATCCGACGGTGGAAATCATCCTGGCCCCGTGCGCCGTGCAGGGGGCGGGCGCGGCGGCGGAAATCGCATCGGCCATTGCCCTGCTCAACCAGTGGTCGCAAAAAACTCCCGCGCCGCTGGACGTGATCCTGGTCACGCGCGGCGGCGGCAGCCTGGAAGATCTTTGGGCCTTCAACGAGGAAGCGGTGGCCCGCGCCATTTTCCATTCCGCCCTGCCGGTGGTGTCGGCGGTCGGCCATGAAATTGATTTCACCATCAGCGATTTCGTGGCGGATTTGCGCGCCGCCACGCCGAGCGCGGCGGCGGAAGTTTTGACCGAGGGCGTTTTTGCCGGCGCGCGCCGGGTGGCGCAAGTTCCGGCGCAACTGGGCGAAAGGGTGAGACGCCGCCTCCTGGGCGAGCGCCGCCACTTTGAGCAATTGACCCGCCGCCTCCAAACCGTCCATCCGCGCCGCCAATTGGATGAGCGCCGCCAGCAAGTGGACGAATTGCAACTGGCCGTTTCGCGCGGCGCGCGGCGTCAACTGCAAAAACTGCGCCAGGCCTGGCAAACCCGGCGCGAGCGGCTGGCCCGCGTCCGTCCCGGCCGGATGCTGGCGCTGCGCCGGGAACTGCTCCAGGGCCGGCAACGCCGCCTGTGCGAGCAGGCGCGCCTGCTTTTGCAGAATTTGCGCCAGCGCGCCGGCTCGTTTGCCGCCCGGCTGCACCTGCTCGGCC
>JBEKUQ010000220.1:0-5212 GCA_049514835.1 Verrucomicrobiota bacterium
CTCGGTGTACATGTCAAACCTCGGGATTTTGGGGTGGCCGCCCATGGCCTGGAGGACGGCATTGGCGGTGTCGCCGACGCCGGACTGGATGGGGAGGAAGGACGACGGGATGAGGCCGCGGCGGAGTTCGGAGGCGAGAAAATCGGCGACGTTTTCGCCGATGCGGGCGGTGGCCGGGGCGACGGCGCTGAAGGCGGCAACTTCATCGGGCAGGTTGGTTTCGACGACGCCGGCGATTTTGGCGGGGTCCACTCTTACGGTGGGGGCGCCGATGCGGTCGTCGGGGCGGAAGACGGGGACGGGCTGGCGGTGGGGCGGGTCTTCGGGCTGGTAGATGTCGTGAAAGCCGCGGAGGGCCTGGGGATGGTAACGGTTGAGTTCGATGAGGATTTTGGCGGCGGCGCGGCAAAAGGTGGGGGCGGCGCCGACGGAGGCGGTGAGGGTGATTTCGCCGGAGGGGGAGAGGTCGCAGGCTTCGATGACGGCCCAGTGGACGGGGCCGAGAAAGCCGTAGCGAACGGCCTGGGGCAGCATGGAGAGGTGCATGTCGTAGAACTTGGTGCGGCCCTCGTTGATGCTTTTGCGCAGGTCAGGATCGTTTTGGTAAGGGGTGCGGAAGAGGATGGCATTGGCGCGGGCGAGCGAGCCGTCGAGGGAATGGCCGGTGGAAGCGCCGGTGATGACGCCGATGCGGAAGGGCTGGCCGGCGGCCTGCATCTGGGAGGCGCGGGCGGCGATGGCTTTGGGGATTTCCTTGGAGGCGCCGGCGGGGGTGAAGCCGCTGAAGGCAACGGTCTGGCCGTTCTGGATTTTGAGGGCGGCCTCGGCGGCGGCCAGACGCGGGAAGGGATCGGTCATAATGGATCAATTTCTTTAAGGTGTCGGACTTGATGAGCATGGTAGGCGGCCTGGCGGCCGGATTCATGCTGGAGCAGCAACTGTCCCTCCTGGTTCACGCCGGCAAAAGTGCCGCGGCGGAGGGGGCCGTCGAGGTCCAGTTCGACCTGGCGTGGGCGGCCCCAAAGCTGGTTGACGCGGGGCAGCAAGACGACGAATCCGCCGGCGTGGAGTTGGCCCACAACGCGCCGCAGGCTGGCCAGGACAACCTGGGTCAAAAGAGGCAAATCGGGCGGCGCGTCCATGAGATCGGCGAGGCGGGCGGTTTGGTTTTGCAAGGCGGGATCGAAAGATTCGGGTTGATTGAAGACGTTGATGCCGATGCCGGCGACCGCGCGTCCGGGCGCGAATTGGTCAATCAACAAACCGGCCAGTTTGCGGTCATGGACGAGGACATCATTGGGCCAGCGGAGGCGGAACTGGGGCAGGCCGATGGAACGGAGGGCATCGCACACGGCCAGGCCAACCACCAGCGGCAAGGCGCGCGCGTCGGCGTTGTTGGGGCCGGTGGGAAGGACGGCGGAGAGCCACAGGCCGCCCTGGTCAGAAACCCAGCCGCGTTGAAAGCGCCCGCGGCCGGCGGACTGGCGGTCAGCGCGGAGAGCTTGCCATGGGGGAAGCGGTGCGGCGGCCAGGTTGGTGGAGCTGGCAAGGGGGATTTCATGGAGAAGCCAGCCGTGGCAAAGAACCGAAGCGGCCCCTGGAGGCGCGGAGGACATGGGGTCAATCCTCGATGCGGGCCAGGAGCTGGCCTTCGTCAACGGCGGCAGCGATGGAGGTGAGGATTTGGGCGACTTTGCCGGCTTTGGGTGCGGAGACGGAGGTGTTCATTTTCATGGCTTCAACGGTGAAAAGAAGATCGCCCAGTTTGACCACCTGGCCGGGTTTGGCGAGGATGGCGACGATGCGGCCGGCCAGAGGGCTGCGGACATCTCCGGGGCCGGCGGCGGTTGGCGCGGCGGGCGCGGGAGGAGGAGCGGAAGGAGGCGGCTCCAGAGGAGGAGGCGGCAGGGCAGGGGCGCTGAAAGGAGGAGGAGCGGGATGAATGGGAGTGTCAAATTCGTCGGGGATTTCGACGGTGACATCGTAAGATTTGCCATCCACCGTGACGCGAAGGTTCTTAATCATAGGTTTTGGGGGGCAGGATGGTTAGCGGACTTTGTGGGACATGAAATGTTTCATGCGCCCTTCCAGCGCCCAGACATTGACGTCAGGCACGGGCGCGGCGATTTGCTGAATGGCGACGACACGGTGCGGGCCAAGGACGAGGGTGATGGCGGCAGCGATGGCGGCGATGATTTCGGGCGGGGTTGGAACCGGGGCGGCAACGGCCGGGACGGGTGAGGCTGGGAGCGGCGAGGCAGGGGGCGCAGCCAGGTGGGCGGGGGAGAGGGACTGAATATTAGTATTATGATTATGATTAATATTTGTATTAATATTTGTATTAATATTAGGATTAAGATCAGGAGCAGGAGTGATGGGGGCGGGTGGTTTGTGGCGGGATGCCCACAGGTGGTAGAGGATTACCACGGCCAGTGAAATGGCGAGCTGTGTCAAGAGAATTTCGAGGGTGGTCATGGGGGATTAAAGGGGGATGGTGCCGTGCTTTTTGGAGGGACGGGCTTCGCGTTTGGTGAGGGTGTTGCGCAGGGCCATGGCGATGCGGGCGCGGGTTTCGGAGGGGGCGATGACGTCGGTGATCATGGCTTTTTTGGCGGCCGAATAGGGGGAGCAGAATTTGTCGCGGTATTCGGCGACCAGTTCGGCTTCCCTGGCCTTGGGGTCCTTGGCGGCGGCGATTTCGCGTTTGTAAAGGATTTTGACGGCGCCCTCGGCGCCCATGACGGCGATTTCAGCGGTGGGCCAGGCGAAAACAAAATCGGCGCCCATGTCGGAGCTGCACATGGCGAGATAAGCGCCGCCATAGGCCTTGCGGAGAATGACGGTAATCTTGGGGACGGTGGCGGAGGCGTAAGCGAAAAGCATTTTGGCGCCGTGGCGGATGATGCCGCCGCGCTCCTGCTGGATGCCGGGCATGAAGCCGGGGATGTCCACCAGAGTGAGGAGGGGGATGTTGAAAACGTTGCAGAAGCGGATGAAACGGGCGGCCTTGTCGGAGGAATCAATGTCGAGGGTGCCGGCCTTGACGGCGGAGTTGTTGGCGACGAGGCCGGTGACGATGCCCTGAATCCGGGCGAAGCCGATGACGATGTTGGGGGCAAAACGGGCCATGACTTCGAGGAGTTCGCCGTTGTCCACCAGGCGGCCAATGACGCGGTGGATGTCGAGGGCTTCCTTGGAAGATTCGGGGAGGAGGCGGTCCATTTCCGGGTCGGCGCTCAGATCAATCTGTTTGGCGGGCAGGTGGGGAGGATCGAGCAGGTTGTTGGAGGGGAGAAAGGAGAGAAGGCGGCGGACGATCTGGATGGCGTGGGCGTCGTTGTCGGCGACGAAATGAACGTTGCCGCTGATGGAGGCGTTGGTGGAGGCGCTGCCGATTTCCTCCATGGTGCATTTCTGGCCGGTGACGGCCTGGATGACTTCCGGCCCGCAGATGAACATGTTGGCGGTGTCTTTGACCATGATGAGGAAATCCATCAGGGCGGGTGAATAAGCGGCGCCGCCGGCGCAAGGCCCGGCGATGACGGCGATCTGGGGCACGACGCCGGAAAGCAGGACGTTGCGAAAGAAGACCTGGCCGTAGGCGGAGAGGGAGTCGAAACCTTCCTGGATGCGGGCGCCGCCGGAATCGTTGATGCCGATGACGGGGCAGCCGACCTTGAGGGCGTAATCCATGATGTCGCAGATTTTGCGGGAGTGAATGCGGCCCAAGGCGCCGCCGCCGACGGTGAAATCCTGGCTGAAGGCGGCGACGACGCGGCCATCCACCAGGCCGGTGCCTGTGATGACGCCGTCGGCGGGCATGGACTTTTCTTCCAGGCCGAAGTTGTGGCAATCGTGGCCGGCATGGAGGCCGGATTCCTGGAAGGCGCCGGGCTGGAAGAGGGCGTCGAGGCGATCGCGGGCGGTCATGATGCCTTTCTTGCGGCGGGCGTCCAGTTTGTCGAGGCCGCCGCCGGCGCGGGCGGTGGCGCGGCGTTTTTCGAGATCCGTCAACAGTTTTTTCAGCGCAAGCATAGGGGAGAGTGACTAGTGGTTAGTGGTTAGTGGTTAGTGAGGAGTGGTTAGTGGTTAGTGGTTAGTGACTAGATAATCGTTAATCTTCATATCATTTCATTCTCCACTGTCCACTAGTCACTAGCCACTAGTCACTTTCTTCGGGGCGCAAAACTCGGTGAGGACGCCAAACGTGGACTTGGGATGAAGAAAAGCCACGAGCTTTTCCCCCGCGCCTTCGATGGGTATCTCGTTAATGAGGCGCACGCCGGCGGCGGCGGCCTGGCGAAGCTGGGCCTCAAGGGTGTCGGTGCCGAAGGCGATGTGATGGATGCCGCCGGCGGGGTTTTTCTCCAGGAATCTGGCGATGGGGCTGTCGGGGCCGGTGGGTTCGAGGAGTTCGAGGTGAACACCGCCGACGGAAAAGAAGGCGGTGCGGACTTTTTGCGAGGCAACTTCTTCGCGATGCTCGCATTTGAGGCCGAGAGCTTTTTCGTAATAGGGGACGGCCTGATCCAGGGACGGGACGGCGATGCCGAGATGGTCAATTTTTGTGATCATGGATTTAATTCTGCTTGCGAGCGTCGAGTTCCGCAAGCAGGGAACGGGCGGCGGAAAGGGCGGTGATTTCACCGCGGAGGAGGGATTGGCGCAGGGCGGGAAAGCGGGCCTGAACGGCCGGGTGGCGCTCGAAACGGCGCTGCAATTCGTCGCGGATGGAATCGGCGAGCCAATCCACGGTTTGTTGTTGGCGGCGTTTGGCGATGAGGCCTTTTGGCTCCAATTCGCGGAAGAATTGTTCGATGCGCTGCCAGGCTTGAGGGACGCCCTCGCCGGTGCGGGCGGAACAGAGGGCGGCCTGGGCCTTCCAGCCGGGGGTGGCCGGCTGAAGGCAGGCGAGAGCGGCCAGTTGTTCGAGGCGGGCTTGTTCGGCGCGCGTCCGATTATCGCCGTCGGCTTTGGTGATGAGGATGTCATCGGCCATTTCGATGATGCCACGTTTGATGCCTTGCAATTCGTCTCCGGCGCCTGGAAGCAGGAGCAAAAGAAAGTAATCCACCATGTCGCGCAGAGCGACCTCGCTCTGGCCGACGCCGACACTCTCGACCAGGACCACATCAAAGCCGGCGGCTTCGCACAGGAGAATGGATTCGCGGGTGCGGCGAGCCACGCCGCCCACGCTGTCGCCAGCGGGGGA
>JBEKUQ010000221.1:0-5207 GCA_049514835.1 Verrucomicrobiota bacterium
AGCGGGACGAACCTGGTGGGGCCGGGAGTTTACCCTGGATATTACAATGGATACGGTTATGGCAATGATGGCGGCACCAATTACCCGTGGAACAATGGGAGCTTGATCACGGTGGCCAATCCGGGCGGCAGCTACAATTTGACGGTTTACGGCGCTCAAGACAACACGGGCGATTATCCGGACGACAGCTATGTGCTGCGGGTGCGGGCCATGGCTCCGCCGCCATTAAGCTTTTCGCCGGAACTGGACAGCGGCGGCCTGACGAATGTTGCGTCCGAAGTTTTGGCTGACACCGAACACGCATTTTATGTGGTGACGGTTCCCGGGGTGGTCAATGGCGCGCCGGTGTTGGGTTGGAAGCTGGATTTGACGGCGGTCAACGGCTCGCCCACCGTGCGCGTGCGCCAGAATCTGCTGCCGGACAACACCTGCGACACCTCGATGTATGGGTCGGGCACGGTGATCATCGCGGCGCCGTATCTGACGCCGGGGACTTGGTATGTAGATGTGCAGGGCAGCGGCTCGACGGCGTTTGCGCTGACCAGCAGCGCGATCACGACCAATACGCTGGCGCACTTGCTTTGGGTGATGCCGCCGGCAGGGCAGACCAACACGGCGCCCGGGCTTGTCTTTCCCGCCATCGGCGACAGCGGCATAGACAGCAACGGCAATCGCATCCTGGATCCGCAAACCGGCACGGTGACCGATCAGGGAATTGACCTTAAACAGGGTCATTTCGACATTTATGCGGTGGTGGTGCCGACAAACAACGCGGCGCTGCTGCGCACGGAATTGCAGGCGATCAGCGGCAATCCCAATCTTTATTTGCGGGTAGGGGCGGCGCCGACCCTGAACCATTACGCGCAGGGGTCGTGCGATTGGTGGGACCCCCTGATGGACCGGCAGTTGACGGGCGGCACGACGGAATACGGCAACTGGGTGCCGTTGAACGGGCGTTATGAGGCCGCATTAACGCCTGGGATATGGGTGCTGGCGGTGCAGGCGGGGGGCAACGCCAACGCGCGTTACCGGCTGCAACTTTCCTGCGGCAATGCGGTGAGCAATGGATTGGTGCAGAACCTTGACTTGGGCAGCGGCAGTTACACCAATCAGAACCTGAGCGGCGGGGACTGGCGTTATTACCGGGTGCAAATCCCCGATCCGGCGCCGTCCAACTGGGTGGTGAGCTGGACGCGCAGCCTGGGCAGCGCGCGGATGTTTGTGCGCGACACCGTGCCGCCGGGTGACGGCAACAATCCAGCGGATTTTTCCAATACCAACAACAATCCCGGGCCGGGGTCAACTGACCTGCAAACGTGGAACAGCGACGCCAAGAATGAAGGGCCGTATCCGCGCTTCGACACACCCGGGACCGCCGTGCTCTCCACGCCGCCGCTGCGGCCCGGCAGCGTGTATTATCTTGGCTTCTGGTCTCCAGTGGATACGACTTTTGCCGTCAGTTCGTCCACGAACGGCGGGGCGGTCATCGTCACCAACGTCACGAGCTTCCTCGGAGGGACGATTGCGGGCAACATTCCCGGCTATGGCAGTGTGATTTATCGGGTGGACGTACCGGCCAACGCGACGCGGCTGTTGTTTAACGCTTCCAACACAACGGACATAATATTTTCGGTGGAACAAGGAACGATTGCGCTGGCGGGCGGCCCGGCGCATTGGACCAGCTATCTTTACAACAACCCTCAATACGGGGGGCAGTCCAATGTTGTTTTTGACCAATTTTTGAGCCCGGCCAATACCTGGCCCTGGCAGCCGGGCTACAGCTACTACCTGGCTGTCACCAATACGTCCGCCAACGCGGAGAACTTCGGCGTTTTCCTGGCGCTGCCGGCGGACCTGGCGCCGGTGGCCTTCACCGCGCCAAGCAGCGTGATTTCCGCGGCGCCCAATCCCGCAGTCCAAGCCGTGTGGTGCGTGACCAACCGGGGAATCGCGGCCACCGCGGGCGCCTGGTATGACACGGTGTGGTTTTCGACCAATGGGGTGCTGGATGGCAATTCGATTAACATTGGCAATTTCTACTGTCCCGGCGGCTATTGGAGTCCGCAAGCGGTGCCGCCCGGGGGCAGTTATTGGCAGACCAATACGGTCGCGCTGCCCATGACGCAAAGCGGGAACTATACCTTGTTTGTGCAGGCCGACGCCGGCAACTCGATTTACGAGGCCAGCTTGAGCGACAAGGTTTCAAACCCGATCAACGGCACGTTCACACTGATACCGCCGGACTTGATGCCGATCTCCGTGGCGGCTCCTGGCGCCACGACGGCGGCGCAAGCCAATCCAACTGTCCAGGTGTCGTGGGTGGTGACCAACCAGGGGATTGGCGCGGCCTCGGGCGGCTGGTATGACGGGGTGTGGTTCTCGACCAACGGAGCCTTGGATGCCCTGTCCGTGGACATTGGAGACTTTTACATTAATCAAACGGTCGCGCCGACCGGCACCTATGCGCAGACCAACACGGTCACGCTGCCGATCAGCCTTGGCGGAACCAACCATTATGCCCTGTTTGTGCAGGTGGACATCTATGACTGGGTCTATGAGTCGAACAAGAGCAACAATGTCTGGGGGCCAGTTCCGGGAACGCTGATGTTGGATTTGCCGCCCACGATCGTCACGCAGCCCCTCAGCCAATTTCTTGCGACGGGCGGCACAGCGATATTCAGCGTGGCGGCCAACGGGACGCCGCCGCTGCGCTACCAGTGGCAATGCAACAACGCCATTTTGAATGGCGCGACGAACATGGCGCTGACCCTCAACAGCGTGCAACCGACCAATGACGGAAGTTATGCCGTCGTTATCACCAATGCCTTCGGCGCGGTGACGAGCAGAGTGGCGAGTCTTTTGGTGGCCGGGCCTGGCACGAATTGTGTCAGCGCCCCGGCGGGCCTGATCGGGTGGTGGCCGGGCGAAGGCAATGCCAATGACGTGATGGGAGGCAACAACGGCACCCCGGTCAACGGCGTGAGTTTTGCGCCGGGCAAGGTTGGGCAGGCTTTCAGTTTCAACGGGGCCAATCAATACGTCTCCATTGTCACCACCAATGCACTAGCCGGGACGTTCACGCTGGAATTCTGGATGATGCCAATGAATCTGAACAACACGCTGGGAGTCATAGGATCACGCGGTCCGCAGGATGGGAGTTATGATATGCAGCTCAACGGCGGTTCGATCCACGGAGACATAGGCAATGGCAGTTCATGGATCACCACATCGGCCGATGCGGCTTATACATTCAGCGCGGGTAATTGGTATCACATCGCCTCGGTGGTAACGCCGACAAATTATGCCATATATGTCAATGGGGTTGTGGTCGGAAGCGGATCGTATAGTTATAACACACCGCTCCTTTTCGACGCGAATCATCTATTGGAAATAGGATATATTGGCAACTACGGCGAGTACATGAACGGATTGATGGATGAGGTTTCGGTTTACAACCGCGCCTTGTCGTTCGACGAAATCGCGGAAATATATCTGGCTGGAGCATACGGTAAATGCGAGAGCGTCGCGCCTACCATCCTGACGCAGCCGCAAAGCCAGGTCGTGCTCAATGGGTCCAATGTGACCTTCAGCGTCAGCGCCGTTGGGCAGCAGCCGCTCTATTATTTCTGGCAGAGGAACGGCACCAATTTGGCGGATGCGGGCAACATCGCCGGCTCCGCCAATGCCAGCCTGGTGGTGAGCAACATCTCGTCGTCGGATGTTGGAATATACAGTGTGGTCGTGAGCAACACCGTGGGTTTCGTGACGAGCACGGGCGCGGTTCTGGCTCTGAATGTCGTGCAGAACGGGGGGTTTGAGACTGGCAATTTGAACGGCTGGACGCAGTCTGGAAACACCACCAGCACTTCCCTCAGCGGATCTTCCGCTTACTGCCATTCTGGAAGTTACGGACTGGAAGCGGGCCCGAGCGGCTCGCTGGGTTATCTTGCACAGACATTGCCAACTTCCGCCGGTGAATCCTATTTGCTTTCATTCTGGTTCGATTGCAACGGAGGGAACCCCAATGAATTCCTTGTCGTCTGGAACGGAAATACACTTTTTGATCAAACGAACATCCCCGGGATCGGCTGGACAAATATGCAATTTGTTGTGACCGCCACGGGAACCCATACGGTTCTTGAATTCGGATTCCGAGACGATCCGAGCTATTTCGGCCTTGACGATATCAGCGTCGTGGCCCTATCCGCGGCACCGCCACGGCTGGCCAGCGCCGGCTTTTCGAGCGACGGCACCTTCCAGCTAATGGCCTATGGGCAAACCGGACAAGCCTACACGCTGCAAGCCTCCACGAATCTGACCAGTTGGATTTCCCTGCTGACATTCACCTGCACGAATTCGCCCATGTCTGTGGCGGACCCGACGGCGAAGAATTTCGGGCGACGGTTCTATCGTCTGGTGCAAGGGACGGTGCTGGCGCCGATCACGATTGGTTTTGGTTCAGCGCAGCCGTGGACGACGCACGGGCTGTCCCTGATGTTGCAGGGCACGATGGGCCAAAGCTATGTCATCCAAGCCTCGACCAACCTGGTCAACTGGCAGCCGATAACGAACTTTGTGAGCACAAATTGGCCGGTGTATTTTTACGATCCCACGGCGACGAATTTCGCGGAGCGTTTCTACCGCGTGAAATTGGGACCGTAGGATCAGAGGGTTGACACCGCCCCGGGCAGAAGGCACTTTCTTGCGTCCGCCGCACAACCGGGCGGAAGGCCATGAACAAAGCACATAATAGATTTGACACGCTTCAGCAATTTGACACGGGCAACGGCCAGAAAGGGACTTATTATTCGCTGCCGGCGCTGGAGAAGGCGGGGCTGGGGGCGATTTCGCGATTGCCGGTGACGATCCGGCTGGTGCTGGAATCGGTGCTGCGCAATTGCGACGGGAAGAAGGTGACGGAAAGCAACATTCGCGAGCTGGCGCAATGGCAGCCGAAAGCGCCGCGGACGCGGGAAATTCCCTTTATCGTCGCGCGCATTGTCCTGCAGGATTTCACCGGAGTGCCGCTGTTGGTGGATTTGGCGGCGATGCGCTCGGCGGCGGCGCGAATGGGAAAGAATCCGAAGATGATCGAGCCGCTGGTGCCGGTGGACCTGGTGGTGGACCACTCGGTGCAGGTGGATTTTGCGGGGACGGCCGAGGCGATGGCGCGCAATCTGGAGATGGAATTTGAGCGGAACGGCGAA
>JBEKUQ010000222.1:0-5196 GCA_049514835.1 Verrucomicrobiota bacterium
CTGGTTGAGGGCGTTCATGCCGGTGGTGGCGTCCAGCACCAGGAGAGTCTCGTGCGGCGCGCCGGGCAGTTGTTTGGCCATGACGCGGTGAACTTTCTGCAATTCCTGCATCAGATTGTGCTTGGTGTGGAGGCGGCCGGCGGTGTCAATAAAAAGATAATCGGCCCGCCGGGCCAGCGCGGCCGCCACCGCGTCGTGCGCCACGGAGGCGGGATCGGCGCCGGAAGCGCCGGCGATGACGGGGACGCGCAGGCGCGCGCCCCAAAGTTTGAGTTGCTCGACGGCGGCGGCGCGGAAGGTGTCGCAGGCGGCGAGGAGGGCGACGCGGCCTTCGGCCTGCACCGCCCAGGCCAGTTTGGCGGCGGTGGTGGTCTTGCCGGTGCCGTTGACGCCGACGATGGAAACGACGGTGAGTCCGCCGGGCCGGCGCAGGAGCGGTGCGTGGGCGGTGGCCAGGCTCTTTTGGATTTCGGCGCGGGCGATGGCCAGGACATCCAGGCCGGCGCCGCCCTGGGTTTCGTAGGCGAGCTTGACGGCACTGATGATTTGGGCGGTCGTGCCCTGGCCGAGGTCCGCCGCAATCAAACCGGCTTCGAGTTCCTCGAGTGTGGCGGCGGTGAGCTTGGGCGAGGCGGTGATGATGCGCTTGATTTCGTGCGTCAGTTTGCTGTGCGTTTTGCGCAGGCCCTCTTTGAATTTTTGAAATAAGCCCATGGGCTGGGATTGCCGAATTCCGCCGTCACCAAAGCCAGGCGGACAGGGTGGATTGGGGGGTAAGATTAAATCAAGATTATGAAAAATCAGGACGACTGGACGGCGACGGCGGCGCGCGGCGCGCGGTCGGCGGCTTTGGCCTGGTAGTGTTCGTTGAGCCGGTCGTAATAGACGGCGGGCAGTTTGCAACCGCCGATGAGCGGCTTGCCTTTGCTGAAGCCGTGGCAGTCGGAGCCGCCCGTGACCAGCAAATGATGCCGCGCGGCAATGTCCAGGTAGTAGGTGGTCATGGCCGCGGTGTGTTTGGTATGGAAACATTCGAGGCCGTCCAGGCCGGCAGCGGCGAGGGCCGGGATGATTTCGTCGCTGCGATTGAGTCCGGGATGGGCCATCGAGGCCAGCCCGCCGGCCTGGTGGACCAAGGCAATGGCCTCCAGCGCGGAGATTTTGAACTTGGGGACGTAGGCCGGGCGGTTTTTTTTGAGGAAACGGTCGAAGGCCTCATCCAGGCTGCCGCAAAAGCCCTCCTGGACAAGGGCGCGCCCGACGTGGGGGCGGCCCGGCGAATGGCAATTGGCGAGGGCGAAAACGGTTTCGGCGCGCAGGGGGATTTTGAGGCGGTTGAGGCGGGCGACCATTTCATGGATGCGGTTCTGGCGCACGGTTTGGAATTGCCGCAAATTGACTTGCAATCTTGTATTTTCCACGTCGAGGAAGTAGCCCAAAATATGCACCTCGTTGCCATCCTGTTCGGCGGTGAGTTCGGTGCCGGTAATGGATTGGATGCCCAGCTTCCGGCAGGCCAGGGCCATGCGGGCGCAGCCTTCCAGGGTGTCGTGATCGGTCAGGGCCATGGCCACCAGGCCGTGGCGCGCGCCGTGCCCGGCCAATTCTTCCGGCGAGAAGGTGCCGTCGGAGAAAAGGGTGTGCAGATGCAGATCGGCGAAGGCCGGCCCGGGCCGCGGAGTCGGTGAAAAGGTGTCGTTCATTGGACGATGCGGGCCGGCCGCATCAACTCCCCCTTGATTCTGTCCAGGATGCCGTTGACGAATTTGCCGCTGTCGCCGGTGGAGAATTTCTTGGCGATGTCCACCGCCTCGTTGATGCTGACGACGGGGGGGATGTCCTGGCGGAAATACATCTCATAAATGGCCAGGCGGAGAACGTTGCGGTCCACCACCGCCATGCGTTTGAGGTCCCAGTTTTGGGCGAACTGGGTGATGCGCTGGTCCAGTTCGGCGCGATGTTCCACCACGCCGCGGATCAGGCTGTCGGCAAACTCCCGGGTCGCCAGTTCGGCGGCCGAGGCGGGGGGCAGCTCGGTTTTCCGGCCCCAGGTGGCCGGGGCCTTCTCCTCGGCTATGGCCGGGGCGCGCTGCGAGTCCCAAAACTGGTCCAGGGCCTCGTCCAGCTTGTCAGGTGGATTGAGGTCGTGCTGAAAAAGAAATTGCACGGCGCGTTCGCGCGCCTCACGGCGATGTCCCATGCCCCTAAGATGCCCGCAAAAGAGAGCAAAAGGAAATTATTTCTGGCGGGCGTCCGTCCGCGTTTGTAGCGGCGGTCTGCGACCGCCGCAGTCCAGTCCCGCGCGCCGAGGGCGCCCCGATCATCCGCGACTTTTGAGGAGCGCGACCGTCCCGGTTGCCCCCGTCGGCGTCCCGCCGACGGAATCCAAACTCGGATAAGAAAATCCAGAATGCAGAATGCAAAATGCAGAATTCCCAATCCGTGAAATCCTGAAATCCGTGGTAGTACTTAGAATTCCGCAGCATGGAGCACCGGCGGGGCGGAGAGAATGGCCGCGAAGAGGCGCAAAAGGCGCACAACCAGAGCGCGGCAAAGCCACAACCAATAATGAACTGGCGAAAGTTCGCAAAAGATCACAGGGCGGCGAAGCCGCAACCAAAAAGAATTAAACCACGGATGGCACGGATGGCACGGATAGGGAATTGATTTGGACGGTGGAGTTTTCATCCGTGAAATCCGTGAAATCCGTGGTAAAATCCTCGCGGAATTGCGTGATTTCTGCCTGGCGCAGCGCAAAACTCCGCAAAGCAGAAAGGGCCGATGCCTGAGCCACATCGCGCAAAGACCTGGTTTGACCGCTTTTCCAAGGGGGAATCCCGCGAACTCGCCCCATCTGGTGGAGAGGCGGCAGAATCATGGCGGGGCAGAATCATAAGCCTTGAACAAATGCAAATGTGCAATTCCGGCTTTTACCAGCGCGGATTTGCGTTTCCGGATGACGTTTGTAAGCACTTGACGCGCAATTGGATGCGCTTGGAATTGCGCAAAAACATGGGTGACCCCTATTCTATTCAAAAATGCCCTTGACGGCGGCGGTGGAATCGTGTGTGGTTGCTGACAATGTGAATGCTTTAACAACTTTTGAGGGTGGTCCTGAAGGCGAACCTCTGGCGGTGCTGACGAGATTCTCGGATGACAGCAAATCTCTGACACTCAAAGAGGCGACGGCAGGTTCAGGAATGAGCGGGCGCAGCGCGAGGAATGCGCTTAAAGTTTTACTTGAATACCAGAGCCCGTTACTTACGGCCATGCCACGCCAAAACCGCCAAGTAGGAAGCGATGACGCCGCTTATAGAATCACACCTCTCGGAAAAGAATACTTGGCATGGAAGGAAAGACAAGGGGCAGTGCCTGTTTTTCCCGTCCATTAACATAATCTTTCGTGTGCGAACTTATCGGCGGCTAAGATTTTCGTTCTATTGACAACAAGCTTAAGGATAGTCGGTCTTCTGGCACCAACGCCTAACCAGACTATGGGTCCCAATTACCGAGCTATTCTCCTTTGTGCTTTCGCTCGAAGAACTTGTTAATGTTCAAGCCAAGCCCAAAAATGTTTGGTTTCAAATGGAGATAATTGCTCAAACCACAAATCCGATTCCATGCGCCGGCCTTTTTAGGGGCGCTTGCAAATTCCAACAAATCTATGCATAACTCATCCCGCTGGATTTGAAAATACTGAATATCCAGTTGCAATTCTTTGAGTTCCTCTGTCACGGAACGCGCACTTTCCACGTCACCTGATCGAACAGCCAGCGTCGCTGCTCCCCGCAAAAATTCTAGCGCGTAGTCTTTTTCAATTCCGTGTCTGCGAACAGCAGACAAGTCGGCACGAGCGCGTTCAAAGTCGTCTAGTTGAGCCCAGGAATCCATCCGGTAGATAATTGGAAGGATTTGTGGGTCATACTTCAATGACTGACTGAAGTATTCAGCAGCTCGGGCGAAATCCCTCTTTAGCCAGTTCAATCGCCCCTTCTCATAAAGTACCCTTGCGACCCCAAGTGGCAACAGGTTATCGAAGGCTATTTTGTCAAGGAACGTCAATGCACGTTCAAAATTCATTTTGTCGCCACTTAAAATTCCCTGCAGCTCTAAGGCAGCGGCGCATTGCAACGCAGCAAAAATAGCGTCTCCGGTGTCCGTTGCTTCTGCGGCGGCTTGGAAAAAGGTATTCAATGCGCTTTCGTGGATTTCTTTAGCTTCATCGATCTCTCCTAGCATAATAGTCAGCATGGTCTTGAGATTCGAGTACTGAAGTTTGTCCAATGGTGAATCGCTGCGCTTTATGATCTTATTTGTGATTGCGATCCTCTGGAGCAGAGAAAACGAACTTCCTCGAAGGTCAAGGAAAAGCTGAAGCAAGTGAGCATCCTCAATTTCTTCGTATGATTGCCAGCGCGAAAGAATTTCGTGAGCCTGCTTTGGATTGCCCAATGCATGGGCCAACCAGAGACATTTCAAAAAAGTCATCCGTTCCATCAAACCCGGCAATGGTATTTGGGAAACCGCGTCAAAGACTGGGATGATCTTCTCTCGTTTCCCTTGCTTCTCTAATGACCGAGCTAAGATCTCCGCCAAACTGTCAAGGGCCGAGACATCGATTTTGCATAACTGGAGAATCGAACCACATGGACGGCGCAACGGTGGTACTGTGTGTAGAATTACCCAGCCTAGGTATCGTGTTAACTCGGCGCGGAACGCAATTTCTGCGGATGGGAAATCGCCACGATTGAAAAAGTCGAAACCCTTCCCAATCGATGCCCCATTGCCGCGGCAACACCTGCGGAATAGTAATCCGCTGCCACAAGGACATCTCGCGCGGGGATCGATCTCCCACAGCAGTTTCGGCGATGGTCGCGGGATTGGCATTTCGGACATTCTTCATAGCAAACGACCTCTACGTCGCACAAGCAAAAACCGACCAGCGTGGAAGGAGTCACCATACATTTGCCCGGTTTTGCACGTGCCACCATGCATTTTTAGTGGCTGGATTGACTGAGGCCGCGCCAAATACGCATTGAGTATCCCGGCGCGCTCTATCATGTCCCAAGCCGGGGAGATCGTCGGGAACCCATCTTCCTGGAGGACGGAGATCGTATCCGTGTCCATCGGCGTCCATCCGCGATTTAATAGCCCCTCTCCATTCCCGTCTGCCCCCCGGCGAAGCCCTTTTGCGAT
>JBEKUQ010000223.1:0-5192 GCA_049514835.1 Verrucomicrobiota bacterium
TCAATCGGAGGGAATATCAACGACATTCGCCCATGTCGGTGCTTCTTTTGCTGCGCATTGGTCATGGGCTTTCTCCGCGCCTGCTGCGTTATTACCATGGGCTGTTGGCGCTTTCTTCTGCCCCGCATTGGCGGTACGCCATTTTTCAACAACTGGCCAGATTGTTTGGCCCGGGGTTTGTCAGAATCGCTTCGATAATCTGGACGCGCTTTCAACCGCCAAGAGACGGCCGTTGACATGAGCAAAATCCGCCACGAGGATGCTTTCAGCCGCGACGGGTTCGGAGAAAATTGGATCGAAGCCAGCGGCTTAATGTTCGCAGCCGTTCCTTGGATCGGGCATCAAACAGAGACTTAAAAATCAGAGCGGCCAAGAAGCGGTTCCTCATGTTATTTGGCGCAATGAACAAACTCTTGAAGAAATTGGCCAACAAGCGCCGGCGGTCCTTCTCAAGGTAAGCGCGGAAGCCATCGTAAGCGTGCATTTCGCAGAGCCAATTGCAATTCTGGCCTGCGCGAGCGCTTAACTGCCTGGCCAGCGCCAAAAGGTCGGAATCCAGCCGATTGCCGGGGTGCTCCACCAAGCGCAAGTTTCGCCATTCCGCCTTTCCATAGACCGACATGAAAAGCTCCGCGATGCCCGCGCCGGCCAACACTCTTTGAAATGAAATCCAATAGTGGCGGATGACGTCTGAAACGGGGCTTGACCGTCTTGCCCAAACCACGTGTTTTCCCGGAATTCGCTCATAAACTCTTCCGAGTTGTTGCAACCAGCCCGCCCCGCAATGGTACTGGCGGATGGCGGCTTGCGCTCTCGCCCCTTCCGCCGAGCGTGCCTGAGCGTCGGCGGCGAGTCTCAGGGCTTCTAAAATGTATTCTTCAGTATTCGCCGGCGTCAGCAAGTAATCCAGGGCCGGGTCGTCAGATCTCAGGGGCAGCGGCGTGGTGGCCGGCGCTTCGATGCATGGCAGACCGGACAGTCCTGCTTCAAGCAAGGAAGTCAATGAACCAAACGGAAAGCCTTCGAGGTAAATATCCGCCGCCGCATGGAAAGGAGACACGACTTCCTGGACGCCCAGCACGATCAGCCGACCGCCGGTCTTTGCAGACGCGGCGGCCCAAGGGCCTTCAAAGGTCGGCCCGACCGCGATCAGATAGGCCCCGGGGCATCGCTCCAAGAGGTTCTGTGCGACGCTGATAAAGCTGTAGTTGTTGAGAGGCTTGTATTTATAAGCGGAGGCAATCGTCAGGAAGACAACCGCTTCCTGAGGGATGCCCAGCCTTTGTCTTTCCGATTTCCTGCGCTCAACCGAGCGGCCGCCGTCGCCCGATCCAGACTCGGTTTCTTTGAGCGGTATAGGCAGGCAAATTGAACCTTGGATTCCCCGGCAGCGGCGTGTCAATTCCTGACCGGACAGCCGGATTTCGGCGACCAAGTCAGCCACCGAAGCACCCAGCCAAAAAACGTGGTCCGCGTGGTTGACCAGCAAGACGGGCGGCGTGTCTGCAACGGCGAATGCGATTAGTGGGAGGGGATCATCCATGTGCGCGTGGAGAACGACGACATCGGCGCGCCGGCAGGCGATTTCCCGGAGACGGCCCGCGCGCTCCAGCAACGGCAGTTGGGCATTCAACACCGTCAGTTCGCCGCCACCCTGTTCCACGGTGTGCTTCAGGTCGTTGGGAACGCTCTGTGTTTGAGACGTGAGGAGAACATGGTGGCGATTCCCTGTGGAATCGCTTTCGATCCAGCGGCAGCAGAATCGGGTGTGGCCGCCCACCGGGTAGGCCTCCGTTAGGACGTGGAGATAGTTGGTTTGTGTGTTGGAGGGGCGGACGCGCGGGGATGACGGCAAGCTGCGTCCGATGGATAGGAGCATCTCTTCGAGGACCGGGTCGGTCAGGAGTCCGAAGTAGCCGACGCCGGCGGCGTGAGAGGCCGCCAGCCTCCCCCATCTCGCGGCTTGTTCGAGATTGCCTGCCTTTTGATGACAGGCCATCTCCTGAAGGTAGCGATCGTAAACGGCCTTGTAAAAGCCGGAAAGCTCTTCGCAAACCGCCGCGTCAATCATGGGGTCAAATGTCATTGGCTTGGCGAGCTGTTACGACACTCATGGTCAGTTTCCGCGCTGGTGCTTCTAAGGGGTTCTTGGCTGGAATTTGCGGCGCACGCCCTGCCATAAGTTCACGCCCAGCAGCTTCTGCAATGCCAAGAGCGAAACCACGCCCGCTGCCACAGTGGCCGCCAGGCCGATGCCAAGGCTCCAGGCGCCCGGGCGGAACCTGGAGCAGGCAAAGACGAGGCCTTGGATCGCAATGGCGGGCGCAAGGATCTTCAAGGCGGTGGCAGACCACTGAAAGCCAGTCAGCCGCCAACAGATGAAAACGACAGTAATCGTAACAAAAAGGTAAAAAACCGCAAAGGCTATCCCAATCCCTTCCAACCTCCAGAGTTTCACGCACAGCAAAATCAAAGCGACATTCAGCACGCCCCAGGCGATTTCAGTGGTGGCAAACAAGAGGCTTTTTTTCTTGGCGATCATGACATAGCCCAGCGGCCAGCACACCACGCGCAAAAACACGCCCATCACCTGCCAACGGATAATGTCAGCCGCCGCGACAAAGTCCTTGGAGTAGAAAATCCGCAGCACCCAGGGGGCCAGCGTTATGGTGGCGAGCACGCCGGGCAAGGCGATGAGCACGCCCATTTCGACCTGCTCATTGATCATGCGGTTGACGGCGGCATGATCGTTTTCCGCCGCCGCCAGCCGCGGAGTAAAATCCGCGGACATGGCATTCAAAATAAACCCGACGTAATAGGTTGAAAGGGCCCAGGTGGCCTGAAACAAGCCGGCGGCATCCAGACCCAATTGAAGCCTGATCAATACCCGGCTCAAATAAGCTACCCCGGCGGCGACCAAGCCGGCGATCATGATCGCCAACCCCAAGCCGACCAATCCGCGGGCTTCCGCGATCAGTTCGCGCCAGTGAAAAGCCAGCTTGGCGACCGGAACGCGCCGCGCAAACCACCAGGAGGTGAGGATGGCAAAGGCCGCCATCGCCACCAGAAACCAAGGCACGCCGCGATCTTTCAAAAAATAGACCAGCACGATGCTGGCCACGGTGCCAAAGACAGCGCCAACGATCTCGGCGGTGACCATATCCTTGAGACGCCGGAGGCCTTGCAGGAGGGCAATTTGCCCGTTGGAAACGTTGGAAAACAAAAGCGCGAACGAAACGACGGCCATTCCCCAGGCGTGTTGGTCGTCGCCAAAAGTGAGTCTGCCGATGGGCACACAGCAACACAAGACCACGAGTGTGCCAACGAGGCCGGAGAGCAGAGCGGTAAAGCGGAGAGTCTGCACCGTGCAAGCGACTCGACGCTCATCTCCCTTGGCGGCGGCTTCCGCTATTTGCCGCACTCCGCTGGTGCCGATGCCCAAACCGGCGATGCTGCCGACCAAGCCGGTGGCCGACATGTAAAGCCCGGCCAATCCCATACCGGACGTGCCGAGCATAAGCGCCAGAGCCTTCGTCCGGACGATGCCAACAATCGTCGTAATCACCTGCGCGCCGCCCACCAGAGCCGTGCTCTTGAAGATTTGACGATAGGAGGACATAGGCAGAATTAAAGACTTGCTTGACTGCAGCTAAACCCAGAGGCAACGCCGCCGGCCAGTTCATCCGCCCGATGTGGACCGATGGGAAGGCTGATGACGCTGGAGTCGAATTCTTCAGATCTCCGTTCCAAGATGCAATCGCTCATGTTATTTCCGGCTTTGCCGAAGGACATTCCGGTGAATAAAGAGGTTCTCTTTGCAGGGGTAATCGGAATCTTCCTTGTATTTTGGCCATCGGCTCTCGGATGACGCAATCATACAGAAATTTTCGAGCGCGGGGAATTGGGAACTCGGGACGCCCCAAAGTTCATCCCGGCGGGGGGCAAAAATATTCTCATGGAAGAAAAAGAGACGGCCCACCCTGTCAATCTGATGAAAATACTCTGCAATCGTCTCCGTTGCCATTTCGGAGAGACTTCGCACGTTAATGATGAGGTCGGCGGTCGAAGATTCGATTTCCGGCAGCACAAAGTTTGGCAACAACATAACATCGTGGTCTTTAATGATCCTGCGGTCCAATCCAGAAAAGTGTTCGTCGTAGGTAAGTATGCGCGCGCCGGGAAATGCGCAGTGAAGATAGTAACTCTGAAGCAAAATGTTCTCTGGAAGGTCCAACCCGATATATTTCACTCGCGCATCACGCCGCAGCAGATGGAACGCCAGCCCGCCGAACCCTCCGCCAATTTCAAGAACTGTGGGAGTATCAATATCGCAGAGCAGTTTTCTGAAATAATCGGCCTGAAAATGGTATTCAAACGCGGGTTCCAGCACCACTGTTCCGGAAAAATTGTAACCCCATGGGTTCCCGATGGGCGGCGCTCCAAGCTCGGCCACCGGGGTCGTGGGGAATGCCGCCCGCCATGCCGCAAATTGTCTCATGATCATCTCTTCCTTTAGCGAAGCCCACACTCCGCGAAATTGGAGGAAGTTTTCAAACATTTTGGTGCCGCCCCAAAAACCAGAAGCTCCCTCCTTTCGCAAGAAATTCCTCAGAAAAGGCGCCAGCGTTTTCACGTCCCTTTTTAAGAGGGGATCGAAATAACCGGACCATTCCGATTCCAGAATCCGCTTCCATTCGTGACTGGGCAGATACTCTTTCGACACGCTTAGCTGTCGTTTTTTGGCAGCATTGAAACTATCCGCCAACTTGACAATCAGTTCTGACTCGTTGGCTGGAGTTTGCTCCACTGAGGCGACGGCCCGACCTAAAAAGGAGAAATCGCGGGCAATTTGTGGAGCCCGTTCTTCATACGCCAAACATCTTGACTGGGTTTCGTATGCGGCGCGGATTCGACGCGGCACGATCCCGCAAAAAGCTCGAACAAGCCTGCAATAAGCGCGAAGAATAAGGCTGACAACATGGTAACGAAAATCCTTGAGCTTCTTGATGTTCATTGTTCTTCAAGGATTGGCGCGGTCAGCATCAGCCCTGTGAAACGGCTTCGGCCGTTCGCAGATTCTCTGCAAGCGGTTCCGGCTGCAATCGTCTCGGCAACCCAAGCCCGGTCGCCGACGGTTGTGATTATTAGGTTTCTTTTTCCCGAAATCGAGATCAAGTGGCCTAGGATATGGC
>JBEKUQ010000224.1:0-5183 GCA_049514835.1 Verrucomicrobiota bacterium
GAGCTTGAAAGCGTGTTTGGTCTGGGTTCTACAACGATGTCGTCCCTGACGGGACTAAAGTCACGGCTCGACGGAGTCTGGCCCTACCGTTGCGGGCTTGACGGGACTGAAGGCGGTGCTTTGGCAAGGCATTGAGAGCCAAAGTTTTACGCACTAACTAAGCGCCATTCCGATCTGACCCCTTTGATGACCCTTTGATGGGATCCGGCTCGATTTCAAACCGCAGACCTCACACGACCTTGCGGGCAAAACTCAGCTTGCCCCGGGCCACGACAAGGTCCTCCACCACGGCGACTCCTTCGATCAAGGCGGCGTCCTCGGTCATTTTCAGGACATTGATATCCATGATGATAGTGTGGCCGGGCAGGACGGGGGCCAGGAATCTCATGTCGTTGACGGCGGCCAGCGCCATGAATTCCCCAGGTTTCATGCCTTTGCCCGTCATGTGGCTGAAGAGAATGGAGGCGCTTTGGCCGATGGCTTCAATGAGGAAAGTTCCGGGCATGATGGCGAATTCGGGGAAGTGGCCCAGGAATTGAATCTCGCTGCCCGTCACGTTTTTAAGGGTCTTGATGCGTTTGCCGGGTTCCAGTTCCAGGACCCTGTCCACCATGAGGAGCGGGAAGCGCTGCTTCAAATGGTCTTTCAGTTGGGCAAAGGTCATTACCATAAACAATAGACAAGGGTTGGGGAATGCGGATGGATTGGCTCAACGGCGGCGCAGGATCATGGCCAGGGCGCGGGGCAGAAAACGGCCGCCCGGAACGGGGTTGCCGGCATCACAAACCAGCCGCGTGACATGAAGGCCGACCTCCTCGGCCATCTGGACGGCCTCGCTTTCGCGATGGAACTCGTAAGTATGATCGCGCTGGGCGGATTCGAGAGCGGTGCTGAAAAAGACCAGGCCGTCGTCGGCGAGATGATGGGCGATGACTTTAAATAAAAGGCGCGGATCTTGGAGGTGTTCGGCCAACATGGCGGCAATGAGGCCTTGATAGGTCTTACCCGGCCCCATCAGGTTCAAATTGAGGGCATCCTTAACTTGAAAGTTGACGCGTTGACCAAAGCCGGCCACGGCGAGCAGCCGCTTGGAGACCGCCACGGCCGGCGGACTGATGTCGAAACCGTCCAGATGAATATCGGGCCTTTCCTTGGCGGCGAGGAGGCCCATGACGCCATGGCCGGAGGCCAATTCGAGGACGTTGGCGTCCTTCGGCAGGGCCTTGATAAACTCGTCCCGGAATAAAGCGATGTGGCTGATCATGGAAGGCCAGAATGGATAAATCAAAATGGCGGCCCACATGTAGGGGACCATGTAGCCTTCGGATTCATAGACCTCGGAGATGATGTCGGGCATGGCTTCAGGAGTGTAGCGGCCGGTTTTCTCGTATTGTTGCTGGCACTTCCAAACGCCCAGGCAGTACCTGGCGTAGCCTTCGGCGGCATCGTCAAAGGCGCGTTCACCGTAGGCCGCGCCGGCCCAGAGAGCGAGGGGATCCAATAACCAGGAACAGAGGCCCGCATTGGCCTCGACGGTGGCCCGGACGGCGGGAGCAAAAATCCTGGCCTTTTTATCCAGACTTCTTAGGAACGAGTTGGCGTCAGTCATAAGCAGAGTTTTTCTTGATGGGGCGCTCAAACTGAGGAGGGAACATGACGAACCATGCGGACCATGGGCCGGACGAGATCCACTCCGTCCCACGGAGGAACAAAAGCATGCATGCGTCCCAGCTTGACGATGCGATCCACGCCTCTTCTGGCAGCCAGACCTGCCAGTTTGGCCTCTTTCTCAGGATCAGCCATGCCCAACCCAAGCGACTGGATAACGCCATCGAATTTTGAAACCGCCTCAAAGAGATTCTTCACCTCCAGAACGGTCAGAGTTTTCCCTTGGGTGGGTTGGGGCAGGTCCGATCCCGCGCCAAAGAGCAGGGTCCAATCCGGCGGCATGGGAAAGACGGCGCGATGGTCGGTATCCTGCAACAACCAGGCTGTGCGGGCCTGGCATATAGCCGAGGTCAAGCCGGAGGCAATGGTTAGCCGCGGATGCGCTTTGTTTTCGGCTGCAAAGGCGCGCTGAAGAACTGAGAGGAATGGAGAAGCTGGGAGGCCCGTCTCATTTTCAAGGAACAGAACCTGGGGAGAGGAACAGGCCTGCTGGTCAAATTGCCAGACATCACGCGCCAGGCGCCCGCACCAAGTCTCCTGCGCGGCCGGGTTGTTCCAAGCGCCTGCGTCCATGGCGGCGACGGACATTCTGGGACCGAAGACCGCTATTCTTGCCCAATGGGGAAAAGGCAATGCCCGAACGGTCAAAACAGACTCTTTTCCGCCCCAAATCATGGCGCCGTCCACCGATTGAGCCATCGCTTCATGCAGATCCTGGCGGCCATGCTCGAAGGCGGCCATGAAGATGCGGGAGGTCAGCACTTGGCCCGGGTCGCTTTGCTCAAGTTTTGCCATCATACGGCGGGTGAGACCGGCCAGGCCTAGCGGGACGCGCACCAGGGCGGCATTGCCCCCCAACAGAGCGCAGGTCATGGAGAGGAGCGGCTGGATTTCCACATTGCCAGCAGGCCAGTGGCCGACCAGGCCGACGGGGCAGGCCTTGCATTGGGCGTGGCCGCATTGAGTCCACCCGCCATCCAGGGCATTGGCTCCGAGTTCGCGCGTGATGATCGGTTCCAAATTCCCCCGCTTGAGCCACATTCGCAGGAAAAGAATCCCTGGAATATCGTCCAGGTCGCGAGCGTCCAGACTTGCGGCCCAGGCATCGAAAACGGCCATGACCTCACGAGGCAAGATTTCCCGCTCGACAAGCCGTTGGCGCAGTTGCGCCGCCGCGGTGGAAATCTCGGCGGGGGCCTGAACATCATGGATCAGATTTGTCAACGAAAAACCCGCTGTTCAACTGATGGGCGAACGTTTGCTTTGGAGATTGCCACAGCCGCGGACTTCGGCCTTGGGAATGCGCCCGGCGAAGCGGAAACTGATGCCCCGTCGCCCGCAGGGGCAACCATCATAAGCGATCACTTGGGCGGTGTCCTCTGTGAGCAGCAGATGGCCGGGGAAGCTGGTGGGCAAGACACTGCACACCTGAACGATGCCGAGTTCTCCGGGCGCGACCGGTGCGAGGGACAATGGATTTCTGACAATGACATCGCCAAAGGCCGGGGTGTGTTTATTGCCCTCGGGGCAATCTGGAAAGATCACGCCCACGGACTCCACCATGCCATAGAAATCAATGACGTTTTGCGGCGAACAGCCAAAGACCCGGGCCAAGCCGTCGTTGAAAGCAGACTTTTGGACGGCTTGTTCCTGCAACCGTTTCCAGCCGCCGCTGTGCAGGATGCGGACTTTGGGCAAGTTCAAACAGGTCCCATCGGCCAGGAGGGGTGTGACCAAGTGGTTCCAGAGAATGTAGGTGAAACCATAGACCAGCAAATCGGCATCCTGGCGGTTCCGGGCGAATTCGTGCAATTTGTCTCGATCCAAAACCAAGTCACCTTGGCCATTGAGGCCAAGACAATAAGTGACCTGACTGGCAAAAGGCTGCAACCCCTGAATCGCAGCCCCCCTGGCCCCCAGCTCGTCCCCGTCTCCCCTGGAACCTGGCACGTCCACCACCAAATACGGTCTGCGGGCCGGTCCGATGAAATCGCGCACGATGGCGACGATCCCCTTGGTCATGCGGCGGGAGGTAGGCGAATCCAACGCCACACGACTGGGCGATTGAGAGGTGGTCGCGCTGGAGGTCAGGGTTCGCTTGATCTCGCCCGGCTCCACCAGGGACAGCGGAGGATTGGCTTTGAGAATCCCCACCGGCAGAAAAGGAAGGGAGGCCACGTCCACCGCGGAGCGATAATCCAATGGCCAGCACCGCACATAGTTTTCATAGCCGGCGTGGCGCTGGCAGGAGTAATTCAATTCTTCCTTGAGCAATTCCAGCAGAGCCGCCTCTTTCTCCACGGGAGGCTGGCCATAGGGAGCAAGGGACAGAAGGCGGCCTATTTTATCATCCAACGCTTGCATGGAGGCTTTTGCCCTGAACGGAGAGGGTGGCGCGCGCTATCTTCCCTGTGGAGGTCTTCGGCAATTCAGAAACCAAGTGAATGGAATCCAAAGCCCAATGGGCCGGGAGGCGGCGGCGAAGCTCTTCCATCCCAAGGCTTGCTCCCGGTTCGGGCACGATAAACAACACCAAGGCCTCTCCCGCTTCCTCATGCTCGACGGCGCGGGCGGCGCATTCATAGACTCCCGGCATGGCGGCGACGGTTTCCTCCGCCTCGGTAAAGCTCAGGCGCATCCCCCGCATTTTTAGAAAGGCGCTTTGGCGTCCTTCGATCCACAGATAGCCTTGCTCATCCTGCCGGGCCAGATCGCCGGTGCGCAGCCAGCCGTGGCGGAAGACCCGCTCCGTTTCCACTGGATTGTTCCAATAACCCAAACAGATGGATGGTCCCTTGACCCACAGTTGGCCGGTCTGCCCTGTGTGCAAATCATTTCCCTGCTCATCCGCGATCCGCACCGACAAATTGTCCAGCGGCCGGCCCACGCTGCCTGATTTCTCCTCCCACCGTTCGGGTTCCAGGCACGAGATGCGGGCGGTGGCTTCGGTTTGTCCGTACATCACGTAGAACTTCGTCATCGGCAATGCCGCCCGCATCGCATTCACTTTCTCCGGCGCCAGGCGGCCGCCGGCCTGGAGAAAACGCCGCAATGAAGGCATGGGGATCCCCCGAAAATTGGAACGTCGCAAAAGCACGTTATAAACCGTCGGCACCCCGGCAAAGGTGGTGCAACCATGTTCGGCCACCGCCCGCAGGACTTTGTCTGGAAACATAAAGCGGCGGTCAAAGACCACCCCGCCCCCCGCATAAAGATGCGTATGCAGCACACTTGTCCCAAAACAGTAGTTCAACGGGAGAATGAGCATGGCCCTGTCGTCGCCCGCCAAATGTTGGCTGCGAATGATGGCTTCGGTATTGGCGATCAGGTTCCCGTGGCTGACCATGACGAAACGAGGAACTCCGGTGGAACCGGACGTGGCCATCAACGCCGCCAGATCCGGGCCTCGGACTTCAGCCGGGGGCATCCTGGCTGACCTGTCCCCGGCCAAGTCCCCGCTCTGGTGAAGGATCGATCCCTGGTCAATCTCTCCGCCCCGAAGACCTGCTTCCGTC
>JBEKUQ010000225.1:0-5182 GCA_049514835.1 Verrucomicrobiota bacterium
CTCCGCCAACCAGGGAATCATCATCGGCAACCTCTCCAGCAACGTCGCGTGCAACCCCTCCTTCAGCGGCGCGATCCATGCCATCACCGGCTTCGGCCTGGCCGCCAGCAACTCCGTTCTAGTAGCCCGGGTCGCGGGCTTCCCGGAGTCAGCCACCGCCTGATGATCCATCCCACCGCCATCGTCCACCCCAGGGCGCAATTGCATCCCAGCGTCGAGGTCGGCCCCTTCGCCGTGATTGACGGCGAGGTGGTCATCGGCCCGAACTGCCGCATCGGGCCTTACGTCTATCTCACCGGCCAGACCACCATCGGAAGGGGGAACCGCTTCTACGCCGGTTGCGTCATCGGCGAGGCGCCCCAGGACGTAAAGTACAAGGACGAACCGGCCCGCCTGGAAATCGGCGACGATAATCTTTTCCGGGAAGGGTTCACCGCGCATCGTTCCGCCAGGGCCGGGGAGGCCACCGTCATTGGCTCCCACAATTTCCTCATGGTCAACTCCCACGTCGGCCACAACGTCCGCCTCGGCGACCACGTCATTCTGGCCAACGGCGCGCTCCTGGGCGGGCACGTCGAGGTGGCCGACCGCGCCTTCATCTCCGGCAATTGCATGGTGCATCAATTCACCCGCGTCGGCACGCTGGCCCTCATGCAAGGCGGGGCCGGGATCAGCAAGGACCTCCCGCCTTTCACCATCGCGCGCGGGGTCAACCAGTTGGGCGGCTTGAACATCGTCGGCTTGCGCCGGGCCGGCTTCACCGCCGCCGAGCGCCTCGAATTGAAGAAACTTTATCATCAACTTTTGCGCCGGCGGGGAGATTTCTCCGCCGCCCTGGCCGAAGCCCGCAAGAATTTCACCAGCGCCCCGGCCCGGACTCTGCTCGATTTCGCCGCCTCCGCAAAACGGGGGCTTTGCCTCGATCCCGGCGGGCTGGAGAATGAGAGCAAGGCGGACATTGACTAATGCTCCCCGCCCGGTGCAATTTTTACCGCAGAAACAATAAACTTTAAACGCAACCATTCTATGGCTCTCAAAACGGAAAAAACCGCCGAGAAAACCGCAGACAAAACCGCCGAATCAAAAGTGTCCGCCGGCCGGCAGCGCGACCTGGAGGCCGCCATCTCCAGCATCACCAAAACTTACGGTGACGGCAGCATCATGCGGCTGGGCGATGCCCGGTCGAGGGTGGGGATTGGCTTCATTCCCACCGGCGCGCTGTCGGTGGATCTGGCGCTGGGGGTGGGCGGAGTGCCGCGCGGCCGCGTGGTGGAGATTTTCGGGCCGGAATCCTCCGGCAAAACCACCCTCATGCTCCACGTCATCGCCAATGCCCAGAAGGCGGGCGGCCTGGCGGCTTTCATTGACGCCGAGCACGCGCTCGACCCCGCCTACGCCAAAAGACTCGGGGTCAACCTGGACGAGTTGCTGGTCTCCCAGCCCGACAGCGGGGAGGAAGCCCTGAGCATCTGCGAAACCCTGGCCCGCTCCAACGCCCTCGATGTTATTGTAATTGACTCCGTGGCCGCCCTCGTGCCCAAGGCGGAGCTGGAAGGCGAGATGGGCATGGCCACCATGGGCATGCAGGCGCGCCTGATGAGCCAGGCCCTGCGCAAGCTCACCGCCGTCCTCGCCAAATCCAAGACCACCTGCGTCTTCACCAACCAATTGCGCGAGAAAGTCGGCATCATGTTCGGCAACCCGGAGACCACCCCCGGCGGCAAGGCCCTCAAATTCTACGCCAGCATTCGCATTGACATCCGCCGGCGCGACACCCTCAAGGACGCCGCCGGCGCGGCCATCGGCAACGCCGTGAAGGTGAAGATTGTCAAAAACAAAGTGGCGCCGCCCTTTGCCGAGGCCGAATTTGAAATCCTCTACAATCACGGCATCAACAAGGAGGGGAGCATCATAGACGTGGGGTTGTCCCACGGCGTGGTCGAGAAAAAGGGCGCCTGGCTGCAATTCAACGGCGAACTCATCGGCCATGGCAAGGACGCCGCCCGCCAGGCCCTGGTGGACAAGCCCGAACTCGCCCAAAAAATCGTTGACGCCGTCATGGCCAAGCGCAACGCGCCGCCGCCGGCGGCGGCAGAGTGACGCTTTGCGGGGATGGGGTGTCGCTCGTTCTATACTGATTCCCGGGAGGGTTCGTATGTCGCGAAAATCAATGCTTTTGATTATGGTGGGCGCTTTTGCTCTGAGCTTTTCTTTGGAAGTGTGGAACTTCATTCAAATTCGCAATACGCCAGCATCGCATGCCTGTGTGAGTAATTTGCGGATTATTCAAGGAGCCACGGAGCAGTGGGCACTTGAGAACCACAAGACCAGCAATGATGCCCCGACAGTGGAGGATATACGTCCCTATATGGGACGCGGAGGCGCAGGCGAAATACCGGTTTGTCCGCAGGGCGGCATCTACACCCCAGGCCGGCTGGGCCAGCCGCCGACATGTTCGATTGGAGGGCCGCAACATTCATTAAACTATGATTACTCGAAAGAGAATATGTACAGCACGTTAGTGCTGTCACTTTTCTGGTTGTCGTTTATCGGGCTTCTGGTCGCTCTTTTTCTCCCGAAGAAAATGAATGTCCATGATCGTGGCGCCACTGCCTAGCCTTTCCCATAAGGTGGCTCCCGCTAATCACTAAGCCAGCAGTTCATCGCTCGAAATACTCCTCCGTCATCTGTCCGCCGCCGTGGGCGGGGTTGCCGACCAATTTCTGGCTGGCTGGTAGGGCGGGCAGTCCTCTGCCCGCCGCACGCCAGCAGCACGACGTAACTTCTTCTGCCGAAGCCCGACGGCGGGCAAAGGACGGCCCGCTCTACCTTTTTCCGCCGAGCCATATCTGACGAGTCGAACATGTTTTTCCATTCCGTTGACAATCATTCCCCTGACTTTTCTCCCGGCTTTTCGATTGCCCCCATATTCCATTGATTGCGTGTTGCCGCGCCGCGTCAATCCTCGGTGAAGAGGTATTCGCCTTCTGCTTGCGCGAACGTCCCCGGCGGCGCATGGTTATCTCATGCTGCTGGATGAACAGCCAGGGACAGAACAAATAAAAGTCCTCCGCGCCATGTCCGGCCAGGAAAGGTGGCTTATAGCCGAGCGACTTTATTGGTCGGCGCGCAAACTGAAGGCGGCGGGAGTGCGCGCCCAGCATCCCGACTGGCCGGAGAGCCGCGTGGAGGCCGAAGTGCGGCGCATTTTTTCCAATGCCCGAAGTTGATCTCATCGTGTTGTTTGTGCGCCCGCTCCAGCAAGCGGGCTTTCGCTATATTGTCACGGGCAGTGTGGCTGCCATTTTCTACGGCGAACCCCGCCTGACCCTTGATGTGGATCTGGTTGTTTTCCTGAATGACCGGGATATTGCAAGGCTGCCCGGGATATTTCCGTCGAGCGATTTTTACGTGCCTACGCCGGAAGTTATTGCCGCCGAGGCGCGTCGTGAAGAACGCGGCCATTTCAACATCCTTCATCTGCCAACGGGCTTCAAGGCGGATTTATACATGACTGGACGGGACGAATTGGAGGCCTGGGCTTTTCGTTTCCAGCGCCGGGTCCAGTTCGAGGGTGAAACGATTGCCCTCGCCCCGCCGGAATATGTGATCGTCCGCAAACTGGAATACTACCGTGAAGGCGGGTCCGAAAAGCACTTGCGCGACCTGCGCTCCATGCTGGCCGTCTCCGGCGAACAACTTGACCAACCAGCTTTGCAAGATTGGATTCAGCGGCGCGGGTTGCAAGCCGAGTGGAAGCTGGTGTCCGGCTGATTGGATACCCCTGGCATCGCGGCTGCCTTCGAGAAGTCCTCTATTCGGAACCATCTTTGGCAGCCGCCGGTTCATCGCTCTCAATACTCCTCCGTCATCTGTTCGCCGCCGTGGGCGGGATTGCCAACCAATTTTTGGCCGCGCGAGTCCACCACAAAATCAAGCACTTCCAATGGCACTTGCCCGATCAGATTGGGCACCTCCTCCGGCACTTCCACCACATCGAAATTCTCGTGGCGCCCCATCAGTTCCAGCCGAACCGGCTCGTATTTGTAGCGAAGGACGGCGCCATTGCTCGTCCGTGAGCGCACGACATCGGTTCGTTCCAAGCCCAACTTCTTGATGACCGTGGGCTTGAGGTAAAGGCGGGTCGCGCCAGTGTCCACCAGCGCCTCGACTTCAATTTCGCGGGGCTTGGCCTTGCGGGCGCCGGCCGTTTTGAGGAAAGCGTCCTTCAGATTCGTGAGTTTGATCTTGACGATGACTTTGCCCATATCAAAAGACTCGCAGATATTTGGTCGGCGGTCAATGGGTTCAAGGGAGGGATTTTCTCAATCCTCGGCGAACAGGTATTCCAGGTCGTTGGCGGTGAGGTTGGTGGCGAAACCGCGTTCGCCCAGCACGTCGGCGATGGTCTGCGCCTTGCGCTGCTGCAGCTCCCAGATTTTTTCCTCGACCGTGCCGGGCGCAATGAGCCGGAAGGCATTGACGGTGCGAAGCTGGCCGATGCGATGGGTGCGGTCAATGGCCTGAGCCTCCACCGCCGGGTTCCACCACGGATCGTAAAGCACCACGTTGCTGGCCGTGGTCAGGTTCAGGCCCGTGCCGGCCGCGCGCAGGCTGAGCAGAAAAAGGCAGGCGCTTGGGTCGTTCTGAAAAGCCTCGGTGACCTGCTGGCGGTTCTTGGTTTCGCCTGTCAATATGTGCGTGCGGATTTGGCGCGCGGCGCAATCTCCTTCCAGAATGCGCAACATCCGCACGAACTGGCTGAAGACCAGCACCTTTTGGTTGCCTGCCAGCAACGGTTCCAGCAATTCAAACAGCGTGTCGGTCTTGCCCGACGGGGAATCATTATTGACAAGCTGCGGATGACAGCAAATCTGCCGCAGCCGGGTGAGGGCCGCCAAAACGTGCAGGGTGCTTCTGTTCAACCCCCGCTCGGCGACGGCGCTCATCACCTGCTCCCGGCTCCGGCGCAGCTCCGCCAGGTAAAGTCTTCGCTGTTCTTCGCCCAGTTCGCAATCCCGCCGCTCCTCGATGCGGTCCGGCAGGTCCTCCGCCACTTCCTGCTTGAGGCGGCGCAGGAGGAGCGGGCGCAGTTTGGAGGAGAGCCGGCGGCGCGCGATGCGCTGCTCGTCCGCGGCATTTTCACCCCGCGGCTCGTATTTTTCCCGGAACTTCTGCTGGC
>JBEKUQ010000226.1:0-5161 GCA_049514835.1 Verrucomicrobiota bacterium
ATTTCGTCATCCTGACGATGAAGTCGTGCCTCTTTGGCGTGGTCATCGCGGTGATCACCTGTTACCACGGGCTGGCGCAGCCGTTGCGGCTGGAGGAAGTGCCGCGGGCGGCGATTCGCGCGGTGGCGCAAAGCGTCGTCGCCTGCGTGCTGCTGGACGCGGTCTTCATTGTCATTTATATTTTTTCCTGATTATGGACGACCCCGGCGATTCAAGAAAGACGCCCGTGCTGGAGATGACCGGGGTGGCGGCGGCTTCGCGCAGCGCGCCCGAGACGGCGACGGTGGAGGATGTGAACTGGTCCGTGGCGGCGGGGGAGTATTGGGTGCTGGGGGGAATGCATGGGTCGGGCAAAAGCGATTTTCTGGCGATGACGGCCGGGCTGGCGGCTCCATTGCGGGGGAGCTACCGTTTGTTCGGGCGGCAGATGCCGGGCCTGGGGGACGAGTTGCTGGCCGAACAGTTGCGGGTCGGCCTGGTGTTCGACGGGGGACAGTTGTTCCACCATTTGACCATCGAGGAGAACTTGGCCCTGCCGTTGCGTTATCACCGCGAGCTGGCGCACGGGGACCTGGAAAACAGTGTCAAGAGCATGTTGGAGGCGACCGGGCTGTCGGCCTGGGCGGGGCGGCTGCCCGGCACCATGGGGAGGAGCTGGCAAAAGCGAGCGGGGCTGGCGCGGGCGCTGGTGTTGCAGCCGGAAGTGCTGCTGCTGGACAATCCGCTCAGCGGGCTGGATTCGCGGCATTTGCAGTGGTGGCTGGAGGCGCTGGGGGAAATGTCGGCGGGGCAAGGGTTGGCCGGGGGAAGGCCGATGACGCTGGTGATCACGGCGCAAGATTTGCGGCCTTGGCGAAACCGGCCGGCGCTCGTTGCCATATTGCAAAAGGGCCGATTTTATTCGCTGGGCCGCCAGGCGCAATTGTCCGGGCTGACCGACCCGATGGTCAGGGAATTGTTGGGGGAACAGGCCGCCCCCGTTTGAATCAGAGGAAACGATTATGCCATTACAAGATTTGACCCCCCAACTTCGCACCCGGCTCAACCCGATGGAAAGGGTCGTGGGCTGGTTCATCCTCGCCGCCACGACGCTGATGATTCTGGCTTTGGGCTATTATTTGTACCGAACGGCGGAGCAAAGGGGATGGTTTGAAGTCAAGGCCGTGTATAAGACCTACGCGGACACGGGCGATGGCCTGACGGTGGGGGACGAGGTGCGGCTGATGGGCTTTCCCGTCGGGCGGATCACGGAGATCAAGGCGATGCCGCCGCGGGGCAAGGGATCGGAACATAACGTGCAGATCATGTTTATGGTGGTGGGAACCAATTACAATTACATCTGGACCGGGAATTCGCGCGCCCGATTTGTCAGTTCCGGCTTTATTGGAAAGAAGGAGTTGGACATCACCAAGGGAACCAATGGTTACAACACTTACATCAATTTTCCGGTGCAGCAAATGACGCTGGCCGAGATCAAGTCCTCGCCGGACTTGGCGGCGTTGCGGCTGGGGGAGGAGGTGTTTAAGGGGACCAATCTGGAAGGCAAGGCCTGGCTGGCGCTGTCCAACAACGCGGTGAGGGACAAATTGGCGGGGCTGGGATTGAGCAACGTCTGGACGATAAATATCATCACGCGGAGAAAAGGGATCAAAGCCGTGTGGAATGAAGAGGGAAACCATTATGAACCGTTCTTCGGCACCAACATTTATACGCTGCCGCCGGATGAATCGCCCGGCCTGATGGACCGCGTGGACGGGATTGTGGGCCAGGTGGAGGCGGCCCTGCCGAATTTTCTGGCGCTGACGAACCAGATTGCGGCGACGCTGTCCAACAGCATGCAATTGACGTCCAACCTCAACGCGGTGGCGGCGGGCATCCGCCCGGCGGTGAGCGACGTGGCGGCAATCACGGCCAACCTGCGGGACCCGCACGGATCGCTGGGGGAATGGCTCATTCCGACGAACCTGAACCAGGAACTGGCCCTCACGCTGCTCAACGCCAACGGGGCCATCACCAACGCCAACCTGGCGCTGACCAACGTGAACGGGACGCTCGCCACTGTCAACACGAATCTCGCGGCCATGTTCGCAGGGGTGGGCAGCACGCTGGACAATGTGGCGGACCTGACCAGCAATTTGAATCATCAGGTGCAGGTCAACTCGAACATGCTGAGCGAGATTTCCAAGATCATTGTGGATACCGACAATTTCGTGCAGGGTCTGAAACATCACTGGCTGCTGCGCTCGGCCTTCAAGCCGGCCAAGACCAACGCGCCGGCCAACGCCCACCCGTCTCCCTCTCTGCGCAAGTAAGGAGTCGGTAATAAATTAAGGTGGCAAGATGACGCAGGGATTTTGGCGGCTGGCAAGGCGCGAGCGAGGCGCATATCCGCATGGATCTGCAACGAGCGAGCAACGCCGCCAGCCGCCAAAAGACCAAGTCAGGTTGACACCTTAATTTATTACCGGCTCCTAAGGGCGGGGTGGAAGGGGCGCCGGTTCAAATCCCCATGCTGGCCAGCATGGTCGCGATGCGATCCACCACGCCCACCAGTTGGGGATGGGACTCTTCCAATTCATGCACGGAGGAGCGCAGTCCCAGAATGGAATGTTTGAGGGACTTGGGATTCTTTTCCTCGCGGGTGGCTTCGTGGGCGGAAACCTCGGCGAAGCCGGCGATGCTTTGGGCCTGCTCCTGATGGGTGGCGGAAAGGGCGGCAATTTGCGACTTCAATTGGCCGAGCAAATCCAGCAATTCGGCGCGGCTCTCCGGTTTGAGGGAGCCGGCCGTGCGGAGGCGCTCTTCGATTTCTGAAATCGTGTCTTTCATAAGTGACGGCTTGCGTTCTTTGAAACGTAACCAAAATCGGCGGAAAGGAAAGGCTGGAATGGACTGTTCCGAATCTTAATCGTCATCCTAATCTTAATCCTAATCTCCTTTCCAAGGAAAACCAATGCGCGGAGAAGATCAGGATTGGGAGAAGGAATGCGCCCGTGAGGGACCCGGCGTTCAGGGCCGCTTGCCTGCGGGATTGGTGGCGGCGCTTGGGCCGGCCTCCCAAGGCAGCAGTTTGCGGTCCGCCTGCTCAAGCAATTGCAGCATGTGGCGGATGTTCGCCGCATAGTCGCGCAGGATGAGCAGGTTGCCAGACGGCACGTAAATGACGCTGTTGGGCATCCGCGCCGCCAAGGACAACATCCTGACGGCTTGGTCGGCTTGGGCGTTCTTTAATCGAGCGGTGCAGGTCATGTAGGAACTGGAATCGGGCAAGTCTTCGGCACGGGCGTCGAAGGTCGGCGGGGTCTCAAGGCCGGCCTGACTGTTCGGGACCGCTTTGACGGAGGCGTCTCCCACCAGGACCATGGTGATGCCATTTTGCACCAGGGTGGTGTCCAACAGTTGCAGGGTTTCCACCCGGTTGAGCGGGGTTTGATTGCGCAGTGAAACTTTGACTTGGGTAAGGTTGGCGCCGCGGATGACGGTGCGGGCGGAGACTTCCTGGTAGAGATTTAAAACCTGGTCCAAATCAGCGTCGGCCAGTTTCAACTTCCCCGCGTCGAACTGCACGACAGCGGCGGGTCCTTTCGGCGGATCGAAGCTGCTGAAAGTGTGTTTCTGAGCAACGGACAGGCGGCCAGGCCCGCTGGAAGCCACCCAGACGCAAATCAATGCGACGGCCGCTCCGGATATAAACATGATCAGGCTTCTCATGGCATGGTGCATCATGGCATAACGATTCCCGGCGCGCAAATCACGCCGGCCGGGTGATGGAAGATGTAACACCCGATCGGCGAAAAAGTTTCCGGCCTGCGCCAGCCACTTTTTCCCGGTGTGTAATCCGTGGGTGATTTTGGGCCGACGGCGGGTTTCGGCAAGTCCATTTTCTTGACGGATTGTCGGAGGGGCGCATTGCGTTTCGGGCGCATTTCATATTTTTGGACAATCTTTTCCGATTTCTTAATCTTAATTCTAATCTTACTCTTAATCTTCAAGCACAAGAGGGGGATTAAGATTAAGATTAGGATTAAGATTAAGAGGGGAACCCAAAAAAGTGAAATGCGCCCTTGCGTTTCCTGGCTGCCTTTTTCCGCTTGCGTTTTCCCTCTCCGAATCTTAATCTTGATCACAATCCTGATCCCGATTTTGAGACCAACAAGTGCTGCTCAAACTGGAGCGACGGAATTTCGGCGGAGAGACCGGCTTTTCCCGGAGTGGCGCCCGTCGTCGGCAGTAAACAAGAAATCAAGCGGAGGCTGATTATGATCAAACAGCAAAGATATGGCGGTATTGGAGTCTGTTTGGCGGCTGCTTTGGCAGTGGCGGTGTCGGCGTGCGGCACCTTTGCCCGCCATCAAGAGGCCGCTTTGCCTCCAGCCCATAATAGCGGCTCCGCGCCGTCCGTTAATACCAACGCTCTCCCGGCGCTGGTGGACAATCAGCCGAGGCCGTGGATGGCCGGTCGCATTGCCCCCATCGGCGAGGCCGCCGCCCCTGATTCTGTTGAGGAGCGGCTGCGCTCCGAAGGCCGGAGCTGGGAGATGGCGCCGGGGCCGGTCCAGCCGGGAGCTTACGTGAAGGACATTTTGCAGGGCAGGATGGATCAGCCGGAGGGGCGGGGCACGATTGGAAAGGTGACGTCGGTGGACCAATTCGGCGGCGTGGATAATGCGTGGGTGGATTTTGGGCGCGGTTGTGTCAAGCATATTCACTCCTCGGAACTTTGCCCGGTTAAGATTATTGAGCCCGCCACTCCCATGCTGCGCTGAGTGCCTCACTTCAGGAGCGCCCGTTCTGCTGCGGAACGTGAAAACGGGCACTGCGAACGGCTCCTCCTGCCATGACACTGCCAACCATTGACCACTCGTGATGAATCCATGGCCAATTCTCGCTCTGGTCTCCGCCACCGCCTTTGCCGGAGACGAACCGGACATGGCGGGATGGACCGAAGCGCCCGTGAAATTCCGCGTGCAGTCGCCCTACAACCTGCCGCCAGGGGAGCGCTATACCGTTTCCAACGGCGTCTATCACATGCGGGTGCTGAACCACGACGCGGCGTTCGCCGCCACCAACACGACCAAGCCCCGCACCGAGCAGCGTTTCGATCCGGACTACACTTCGCACCAGATCCAGTACTCCGCGGACCTGATGGTGCCGGCGGGCA
>JBEKUQ010000227.1:0-5151 GCA_049514835.1 Verrucomicrobiota bacterium
CGCCGGCTTCGACCGCCGCCTGGCTCATCGCCTCGCGGGTTTCCGGGGGAATGGCATCCCAGGTTTTCTTGCTGACAACGAGAGCACCCACCAGCGGCACCCACGCCAAATCGAGCATGTTCGGCGCGACCCGGTCCACTTGTCCGGCCAGCGCGTAGCTCGGCGGGAGGGGAGCGGCGTTGATCAGGCCGGTCTGCAAATTGGGCAAAATGTCCACCGCTTCCAGTGGAACCGGGTTCAGGCGCACCGAGCGGTAAAGGTCCACATACGCGGGGCTGCCGGCCTCAACGAACATCTTGGTCTTCCTCAAGTCGTCCGGCCCAATGACCGGGTCTTTGGAAAAAAACCGCACCCAGCCGGTGTCGCTCCAAAATAACGCCACGAATCCCTTGGCCTCCAGGCGCTTTTCCAGCATGGGCTGGAGCTTCTGCACGATGTAATCCACCTCCTCCAGCGTGCGGAACGCCATCGGCATGAATTGAAGGCCGCTCGCGCCCGGCTCAATGTCCGCCAGCCCCGAGGTGGTCAGCAAGCCGGCCTGCAATTGGCCCAGTCTCATGCGTTGCACCATGTCCGCCTCCCCGCCCATCGTCCCGTCAGGATAAATCGTCAGCAACACACCGCCGTTGGACGCCAGCCGCCACTTTTCACCCATGGCCGCCAGTTCTTTGTAGTAGGACGAGCCTTTCGGCGCCAGCGTGCCCAGCCGCACCCGGATCGGCCCGGTCGCTGCCAGCACCTCACTCGCGCCGGCCAGCAATCCGAGTCCCAGGGCTGCCGCTGCGGGAACGAAACTCCGGCGCGTCCATCGCAGTTGGTCTCCGCAAGATTGGGACGAGCATTGGCTGTTTCGCATCATTTTGTGAATTTCAATTTTGATGGAGTAAACATGACTCACTGCGCAATTAAAAAAAGATCCGCTTTTCGCGACAGAAGCCAGCGTGCCCGCCGCTGCATGACCAGATTGACCAGACGCGTTTCAGGATGGGCGTCCGGATTGATGGCCAGCGCGTGCTGGAGCAGGGAATCGAATTCCTGGACGTCCTGCTTTTGCACCGCCACCGATTCCGCCATGGCCAAAAGCGGCGCCGCCTCCTTGCCGCCCGACAAGGCCATGGCTCGCTCAAAGTGTTGTCGCGCCCGCGCCGCGGGATCGCCCGCCATCCCTTGCCGGCTCATTTCGTAGGCGATCAAAAAGCCGTGGATCGCGCCGCGATCGAAACTCTCGTCCAATTCCAGCGCCCGGTCAATCAGCGCCTCCATCGCGGGGACTTGCGCGACCAGGTCCGGGTTGTCTTTTGATAGTGAAATCGCCCCCGCCCACGCGCAGGCCGTCCAATAGAGCAGCGGCACCTCTTTCTTTGTGGCGCCTTGCGCGGCCACCTTGGGATGGGCCAGCAACGCCTCCGTAAATCCCGGGTGGCCCGCTTCCAACCCGCGCAGACCGTAACCTTGCGCCCGCAGATACAGCCGCCTGGCCCGCGCCCGCAGCGCCTCGGCCTCGGTCAAATCGCGCGGCTCCGTTTCGTCCGCGTCCTCCTGCACGAAGGCGAACGCGTACTGGGTGAAGCCGCTCGTGGCGGCCAGAAGCAGCCCGCGATGCCGCGGCTTCTCGTTCAGCAGACTCTCGATCAGCTTGAGACTGAAGGGTGACGCCGCCTTCACCAAGTCCGGATCGTCGTCGCTCGCAAAAACATCCCCGCTCCGGCTCACGGCGTTGGATAATTGATTGACCGCGTAACTATGAATGGCGCAACCGCTGCTTGCGATCCACGCCAGCACGCCCAGGCACGACAGCATCCACAACCCGGCAAACGACCGGCTCACGCTCCTTCCCTTCCGTCCGGCGCTCATGCGCTGACTCCCAGGTTCAGTTTTCGATTCCTCGGTCTCCACCATCATTGTGGTGACGATACCGCGACTTTGCCTTCACCAAAAGTCAAATTATCACCGCCGCCCTCCAAGACTGGGCATCAAGATCAAAACTGCCGCAGAGCCAAACGCCGCAGCGATGTCGGGGACTTTGTACGCGGCGATTAATGGGTGGCGGTCAAATGGAATGGTGACCGGAGATGTCTATGGCGCCGGCACACAGATTAACGGCAGGTCCAGGCTGACCTTGTTGGAAGAGGTGGTCGCCAGCAGGAACCGAGGTCCCGGCCCATGAGGATAGCGGCCCCGAGGCAGGATATTCCGCGGACGGTTTTGAGGTAGTCCACTTGGTGGTCATGCCCCAAACCACCGGCCCAATTCGTCAAGAAGCCGGGCGGGCGAGAAGTTTTTCGATCGCATCTTTCAGAGCGGTCAACTGGGCCGGCTTCTCGATCACAGCATCCACGCCGGACAAGTTGGCGGGGCGGTTGGCCATGTCGCCAAGGGAAAGTCCGAGCCGCTCCAGCAGTTTGCGCGTGGCCGGCACCGGGGCGATGCCCATGATGGCGGGCGCCACTCCGGCGCGTGCGCTCCCCAGATCAGGACAATGTCAAAAGAACCGTCTTGCTTGGCAGACCGCTTTGGCCTGCGGAACTTGTCGCGGCCTTGTAAAACTAATGGCAATCTGATGCTCAGATTGTATTAATTGTATCAAACATGCTCACGCTTGAATACCTGGCCCAACTGGCCCAATCTCACCCGCAGGCCCTGGCCGCCCGCGTGCGGGAGTTTTCCATTGACGGCGAAACTTTCCGCTTCAATTCCGAACCGGCCATCATGGGGGTGATCAACCTTTCGCCCGACTCCTGGTACCGCGAGAGCGTGTGCCTGACGCCCGATCAGGCGGTGGCGCGCGGGCGGGTCCTCCGGGCCCAGGGGGCGCGCCTGGTTGATGTGGGGGCCGAATCCACCCTGGGCCACGCGGCGCGCCTCGGCGGCGCGGAACAGAAAAACAAATTGCTGCCGGTGGTCCGCGGGCTGGCGGCGGAGAAGATCATCGTCTCGGTGGAAACTTACCAACCCGCCGTGGCCCGCGCCTGCCTGGAGGCCGGCGCCCGGGTGCTCAATTTCACCGGAACGGAAAAGGCGGGCGAAGTTTTCCGCATGGCCGCGCGCCATGCCGCCGCGGTGATTATTTGTCATGTGCAGGGACGCCACGCGCGCGCCGTGGGCGATTTTTCCTTCGCCGCGGACCCCGCCGCCGCCCTGCGCGACTATTTTGCGCGCCGCACCGGCCTGGCCGCCAGGAACGGCGTGGAAAAAATTGTAATTGACCCCGGCCTCGGATTTTATTACCCAAACCTGCAGGACAGCGCGGGGCGTGTCCGCCATCAGATGCGTGTTTTTTTGAACACGTTTCGCCTGCGCGCGCTGGGTTTTCCGGTTTGCCACGCCCTGCCCCACGCCTTTGCCTGCTTTGGGGAAGAAGTGCGCAGCGCCGAACCGTTCTTTGCCGTGCTGGCGGCGCTGGGCGGGACCGATCTGTTCCGCACCCACGAAGTCCCGCGGGTCAAAGCGGTTCTGGAGACCTTGAAAACTTTTCCGACATAAGTTCATTCTTTTTGACAAAGAAAGACGCCCTCTTCGCCGCAAAGGGGTCAGCAAAGGGGTCAGTCCTAGAAAAGTGACATGTTGACGTTGACACGGCGGGGCGTTGGGTCTTACGCTGTGTTTCATGGCCCGACCGATTCGCATTGAGTATCCCGGGGCGGTGTATCATGTGATGGCGCGAGGGAACCAAGGGCGCCCCATCTTCGCGGACGACCAGGATCGCCGTCGTTTTCTGGAGACGCTGGGCGAGGCGCACTGCAAGACCGGCTGGCGGGTGCATGCCTACGTTCTGATGGGCAACCATTATCATCTGCTGTTGGAAACTCCGGAGGCCAATCTCGTGGATGGGATGAAATGGCTGCAAGGAACCTACACGCAGCGCTACAACCGCCGGCACGGGGTTTCGGGCCACTTGTTTCAAGGACGCTACAAGGCGGCGGTGGTGGATGGGCGGGAGAAGGATTATTTGCAGGTGGTGAGCACGTATATTCATTTGAATCCGGCGCGGGCCGGGCTGATTGAGGTTGGCGGGGAGCGGCTCAAGAGGTATCGGTGGAGCAGCTACCCGTGGTATTTGAACCGGGCGGGCCAAGGGCCGGTGTGGTTGTGCCGGGAGCGGGTGATGGGGAGCCTGGGATTGGGGCGCCAGGATGGCAAAGGCTATGAGGCCTATATCGAAGGCCGGGTCCTGGAGTTGGGGAGCAAAGCCGGCCGGCGGGAACTAGAGGCGCAATGGCAGGCCTTGCGCCGGGGTTGGTTTGTGGGCGCAAGAGACTTTGCGGGGACATTGCAGGAACACTTGGAGCAGGCTGTGCAAGGGCGTCGCCCGGAATCGCACAGCGCCGCGGCCAGAGGGGAGCATGATCAGGCCGCGGCGGAAAAACAACTGGCGGGGGCGCTGAAGACCTTGGGATTGACCCAGCAAGCGCTGGTGGAATTGCCCAAGGGGTCGCCGGAGAAAGTGGCACTGGCCTGGTGGTTGCGGGAGCGGACCACCGTGTCGCTGCGCTGGGCTGGGGAACGCTTGGGGATGGGCCATTACACCCGGGTCACGAAGGCGGTCAGCCGGATGCGGCACCGTCCGGGCAGGCGGCTGCAACAAATCCAGCAAAGACTGCTGCGGCAGGAAAAAAAGAAGGAAAAATGAAATATGTCACTTTTCTAGGACTGACCCCTTTTCGTTGAATTCTTTTTGACAAAGAAAGACGCCCTCTTCGCCGGACGCGGCCAGCCATTGCCCGCGCGCCGCCAGTCGGTGAAGCCGCAGCAGGGCGCGGAGCCGGTCCGGCGTGCAGCGATAGGAAAAAAAGAGACGGATGCTTTCGCCGGCGCGAAATGCAAGCGCCTCGCCCAGGAGGGTGAGGGTACGGGGTTGTGTCAAATCGAAATAGGCGGCCACCCTTTTCAAGCCGGCCGCGCCATCCTCGATGGCAAAACGCACCGTGCCGTCTTCGGGCGCGAATCCCAGGTCGAACAGAAACGTCGTCAGCCAGTCGCGCGTGGCCGCATTGTCGTAGCCGGGCAGGATGCGCCTCATGCCGGCGGCGTAGTCGGGGCCGGGCGCGAGATTGGCGCTCAAGAGGAGCACATCCTCTCCGCCCGCAAGGCCGGCCAGGCGCGGCAAGATCAGCGCCGGCTCGAAATTGGGGATCATGCCGAAAAAGGTGA